>JAYSVZ010000780.1:0-9337 GCA_043718305.1 Planctomycetota bacterium
TCGAACAGCTCCCGCTCCAGAAAAACGACATCAAACCGCCCCCATCGGGCTCGAAGAAGATCAATCCATCGCAACCACTCCCGACACCGCACACTCCCGCGCCAGCCAAGCCACGGCCAGTGCGTATACTTCGCGGGTCGGCTATGCGCCACGACGCATGTGTGGCCGAGCGACCTCAATTGAGGCAGAAACTGAAGCACTCGAAAACGAGTGCTGGGAACCTGTGGACCGGATGTCAGAAAGAGCAGCTTCAATTCACGCTCCGGCTCGAAGCGAGCTGCGAGTGACCCGACCGTGGACAGTGTCTTCGCGTACCGTGACGATTTCAATGCCCCGAGAATCACCACATCCTCGATTCGCATCCTCCAATTTGGTTCAATGTGCTGATCCAGCCCCCTCCCTCCCCCGCGAGCGTCCGATGTTGCGAGCCCTCTTTTCCCTGATGGTGGTTCTCTTTTCCGGTGCCTTCACCATAGCCGAAGAGCCCGCGATCGAAATCGTGGAGGCCAAGTACGGCTACATTCCGAAGGACAAAGCCGATGCCGCCAGCGAGAAGACCGTCGATGTCGCTGCGAAGGTCAAGAGCCGCCTGAAGGACGGCAAGCTGCGACTGGAGGTGGGCAATGCTCTTTTTGGCGACCCGCTGCCGAACACGGGGAAGACGCTGCATGTGAAGTACAAACTGGGTGAGACCGAGAAGACCGTGGCGATCGTCGAGGGAGAAATGCTGCTGCTTCCCGAGCCTGTGCTGAAGGGGGAACTGAAGGTTAAGAAGGCGGCCTATGGCGACCACGACACCGGATCGGTCTACGATGTGACCGACGATGTGAAGGTTCTCGTCAATGGAAACGTGTTGGAGGTCGCCGTGAACAATGATGTCTTTGGCGACCCCGCCTCGGGTGTACTCAAGAGCCTGCGGGTGGAGTACACGATCGGCGATGTGGAACTCGTGAAGTCGACCTTTGAAGGCGGGACACTGCGGATCGAAGTGCCCAAGCCAGTCGTCGAGACACCGCCCGAAACAAAGTAAGGCGGAACCGACGGTAGGACGAGTTGAGGTTCCCACTCGGACTTGATCGGGAGTTCATGAATGCGACATGGGGTGGAGTTCCGACTGCTCCAGACAGGCTAAAGCCGGGACTCCAACCCCGATTGTTCGCTTGTCGGCGGACTAGAACCGCTTCTCGACCCCGAGGTTCCACTGGGTCATCCACCAGGTCTCGCGGCCTGGCCGGATGCTTGGGAAGCGTGGATATCCGCGCCAGTCGATCGACTCACCGGCGCGGGCCACTTCGCCCACCATGGTGAAGGTATACCCGAGGCGGAAGACGGTGTTGTCAATGAACGGGAGGTTCTTGACGATCGGAATCCGGTCGAGAATCTCCATCTCGGCCATGATCTGCTGCTCGAACATCGGCGAGATGTGGGTCAGCTTGCGATCGCTGCTGAAGCGAGCGTTCTCGGCCAGCATGTCGATTCCGTTGCTGAACAAGAGCAGGCCCTGCTGGTCGCCGATGTTGTTGCCGTACTGGCGGAACTCCTCGTGATTGGCGAGCAGTCCGACGGTCGACTGACCGTACATGTGGAACTCGTCGCCATCGCCGAAGTCGTACCGCAGACCGACCTGCGCACCGGCTAAGTTCGTGCGGACATTGTTGGTGAGGGTCGCTTCGAACAGGTCGTAGTTGGCTTGAATCGTATTGGCATCTGGGCGATAGGTGGCTCCCTGATTCTGTCCACCACCGCCACCGCCGCCACCACCACCACCACCTCCCGTGCCGAGAGAGTCGGTCAACTCGTAGCCGAACCCGCTATCGATGCCTCGGAAGTTGAACTGCTCATTGATGTGCATATAACGTCCGCCGATGAACGGGCGGAGCTTGAACGCTTCACGTTCGACCATCGGGTTCATGTAGTAATTGGCGTCGGTTCCAATGGAGTAGGTCTTCGTATAGTACGAGAAGAGCAGATCGTACTTGTTGGTTCCCAAGTTGTTAGTCGTCGCTCCGCCCAGTTGCAGTCCCCAATCCAGGGGAATCGCACCATTCCTAGTGAAGAGGAGGCTGCCATCATTGGCCGCGATGATCGCTTGAGTGATCGGAACCCCATTGATGCTGTCCTGCCCCATCTGGAACAACAGCTTGTCCATGCCGGTCCAGTATCCGCCGATCCCGAAACCACTGCCATCCTCGTTCCAGAATCCCCATTTCCCGCTGACTCCGATGGTTCGGAAGTCGCCGAAGACGCTCAAGTCTCGAATTGGAAAGAGATTGTTCGAAACCTGCGCAATGGCCACGTTGTTATCTGGCACCAGGAACGGATACGGGAACACTCGGCGATCAAGGTACACTCGGCTGAGCGGAAGTGTACTGGCGGCACCTTGGTTATTCCCGGTCCCGGTCCCCGGAGTTGCACCCTGTCCGTAGGTCGGGATCACTGTTCCCAAAGGGCCATTCGAAGCCTCATCCAGGGGAATGAACGCCGATCCCAGATGCCGATTTCCCGGCCGTTTGATCTCGTTGTAGCTCACATCGAACGACCCGTAATACTCGCGATTCGAGTTCAGAATCCGCCGCACCCACAGCCCGTCCGAGTCTTGGTACGTCTGATCCCATGCCACATTGCCCATGCCATACGGTGAGACCGCCGGGTACGGCTGGTACCCCTGCGGCAATCCTTGCGGGTACATGGCCCCCGGATTGTTCGTCCCGTACGCCGGCTGGAATTGGCCCATGCCGCCACCAGCGCCGTAGTCCTGGGCCATTGCTGACCCGGCCACAGCGGACAGCAGCATCGTGCTGGCCACAGTCTTCAACCAATGAGGGAACCGCATCAGAGCGTCCTTGCCATCGAGTCGCCGAGCGAGTCGGCTGATTCCGTCTGGGACGTCGACGAGAGCATCACTGCCCAGGTCGGGGGAGAACCCGCGCGACCCTGCAATGGTGCCGCGCGTGGACAACCCTGCGGTATGTATCGGTTATGCCGTCTGGCAAACTGTAACGGTTGTTCCGGACCTTCCGAATTTGACGGGAAGCGGAACGGCAAGAACTGCCGATCGGCGATCGCTGGCCGTTACGAGTACGGGTGCCTCCACAACGCTCAGAATCGGGTTGGAGTCCAGGCTTTAGCCTGTCCGGAACAGCCTCAAGGCTGGACTCCAACCGACTTCAGCCGACTTCAGTCTTGGTGAAGCACTAATGGCAGCCGCAACCCCCGCCGGTGCCGCACCCGCCGCCACTCGACTCGGGCTGGCTGACGAGCCCTTCGGGGCCGACCGGTTGCACCTCGATAATTCCGAAACCCGAGGCTGCCGCCTGAATGGCGAGCCGTGTGCATTCCGGGCCGCGTTCGTTGAGTACGTATAGCACGAGCTTGGAGCCGTCGAGCGTTCGCTCCAGATCGATCAGTTGCAGATCGAGGCTCCACTCGGCAATCCGGCGGGTCCATTCCGGAAACTCGACCACAGCCGCTTCCGACAGTTCGAGCGCCTTTGCGAGGTCCGCCGCATCCGCTGTTCTGATGACCGTAAACGCGGGAGGTTCCTCGACCTCGGCGCGCAGATCGCCCAGGACTTCCCCGAGCTGGTGTCCGCGATGGGTCTCAACGACGACGCGGGTTCCTCGTTGAGGCCGCACGATGCCAGTCTCGACTTGGCATCGCGCGACTTCGGGGACCACGCCGTACCGAACCAGACAATCACGGGCGGGATTCTGAGCAACCATGGGGAACACTCGAAGGTCAACGGGAGCCTGATGCCGGGATAATAGCGGAAATCGAGAGGCACCCGAATGAACGGAGCGCGAGACTAACGGTTTCGATGTTGCATTTCGACGACACCGACCACAGCAGAGTGTTGACATTTGGCACCCCCCCCCACTCCCTCGTGAAGAGTTGGGGAAGAACAGATAAAGGCTAACGCCAGCCCCGAGAAGAGTTTCCGATTCGGATGAAGAGAGTCGGTCGCTCCACTGGCAACCGGGTACAGTCTTTGCGAATGTGGTTCCTATGCTCTCGGTCTGCGCTGTACCCCTGCCCCCCACCGACATCACCTACATGGCGTTTCGTTTGGCATTTTATGAGACGCTGGAGCGAATCGAGCTCGCCAATCAGGTCGGCTTGTCGGATGACCGGTGCTTTGGCTATCTGACCGAGGTTCCCTTTCTCAAGCCCGTTCCGCCGCAGGTGCAACTCGACCAGCTTCTCCAGACATGGGCCAAGCATCTGAGTCTCGACCATCATCCGGCCACGCTCGCTGATGAGGCTGTGATCTACGCAGCGTGCGAAACGGCTGCCCGGATCGTCTCGTGTGACATTGATATTGCCAAGCGGTACTTGCGAAACGGTCCGCGGCCGGTGCATCACGACATTGATCCGCGATTGGCCTCGACGCTTCAGGCATTGCACCTGGACCTCCCCAACGAGGGGGATTTTTTGTTGATTAGCCAGTTCCTCGATATGCCGCCCGAGGAAGCGAACCCCTACAAAACCAAGTTCGGGATGGTCTCCAGCGAGTGCGACACGCTCTTTGACCTTCTCGGACGGTGGCATGTTTCGTCGAGGTTCCGCGTTCATGCGCATGGCCTGCTGACGAGTCAAGAGTTGTCGAACGCCGCTGCGAGCCTGAAGCTTCCCCGTTCATCAGCGCCCCGATAGTTTTGTCGGTGGTTACCAAGACGTAATCATGGCCTCCAACTCTTTCGGCACATGCGCCGAAAGAACCTCGCACCCGTCCTTCGTGACGAGGACATCGTCCTCAATGCGGACTCCGCCCCAACCTGCCAGGTAAATTCCTGGTTCGACAGTCACGATCATGCCGGGCTTCAGTTCGGTCTCGATGTTCGGAGCGAACCGCGGTTGCTCGTGGATATTCAGGCCAATCCCATGCCCCAGGCCGTGGCCGAATCGTTTGCCGTAGCCTTGATCGGCGATGTATCCCCGAGCGGCTGCGTCGACATCACTGCACTTTGCACCAGGCCGGATGAGGGCAATCGCCCGCTTCTGGGCTTCCAAGACTGTATTGTAGACCTTCGCAAATTTGGCTGAGGGCTTTCCAAAGACCAAGGTCCGGGTCAGGTCGGACTTGTACCGCGATGGCGGCTGCGCTCCCCAGTCGACCAAGAGAATTTCGGAGTCGCCAATCTTCCGATCACCAGGACGATAGTGTGGCAACGCAGCTCGGTCGCCCGAGCCGATGATCGGTGGAAAGGCGACACTCTCGGCCCCGATCTTCCGCATGGCGTGTTCGAGTTCATAGGCCGCATCCCGTTCGGTCTGATCGGGTCGAAGGGTCGCTCTCAAGAAGTCAAACCCCCGCCCAGCGATGTTGACCGCCAATCGAGTTTCGGCAATCTCTTCGGCGTCCTTGATCGAACGCAGATCGTTCTCAATCCGCATCGAAATCGGAATCAACTCGGCCATCGACAACGCTGTGGCCAGAGCTTCCCGCGTCTCCATCGTGACCACATGCCCCTCCACGCCGAGCCGCTTGGACTTCAGCGAGTTCACATGGTCGCCCGCCACAATCGGCAGCTTCTGATCAGTCCGGCGCATCAACATCGCCAGCCCGGGACACTCCTCGGCGATCTGCGTTTCGTAGCGGCTGTCGCTGATGAGGATCGCCTTTCCGTGGGTCAGCACGAGCCAACTGCTGTCGCCGGTGAATCCCGTGAGCCACGAAACGTTCGTCTCATTGGTCACCAGAAAGGCATCGACCCCCGTGTCGCGAAGGAGCTTCCAGAACCGCTCACGACGGACAGCGAAACGATCAGACATCAGGTGGACCTTTGGGTTCGAGAGGAGGTGCAACGGGATGGCATACCGTGGGATAGGCTTCCAGCCTGTCTTCTTTCGGCGATCCCGACAGGCTGGAAGCCTATCCCACGGGTATTTCGAAATTAAGGATCACACCGTAAAGCTCTGCATCCTTCGCGGAATCGTGATCTCCCCCTCGCAATAAGTCTTCAGCAGCGAAGCCAGCCCATCGGCTCCGGCCTTCTCGCCGTGGACAATAAAGGCCTTGTCGAAATCACCCAGCTCAGTCGACTGGTCGAGCCACATCTTGAAGTCGTTGACATCCGCGTGTGCTGACAGGCCGCCGAGTTGTTCGACCTTGGCTTTGACGGCGAACTCGGTGTCGTGGATCTTGACGAACGGTTGCCGCTCGCTGATCCGCCAACCGAGGGTGCCCGGCGACTGATACCCAATCAGAACCACGGTGTTCCGCTCGTTTGAGATGGCGTGCTTCAGATGGTGCAGAATGCGACCGCTCTCGCACATCCCGCTGGCCGAGATCACCACGAACGGCCCCGCCTTCTCGTTCAGCTCCATGCTCTGCTGCGGCGATTCGGTGTAGTGCAGCGTCTCGAAACCGAAGATGTCGATGTCGGTGCGAAGCGTCTTGTTGACATCCTCGTCGAGCATCTCTTGATACCGGCGGTGGACCGTTGTGCAACGATTCGAAAGGGGGCTGTCGACGTAGATCGGAATCCGCGGCAGTTTGTTCTCATTGAACAACTCGTTGAGGTGGTACACCACCTGCTGCGTGCGGCCCAAGCTAAAGGCCGGGACGATCACCCGGCCACCCTTGCGGTGGGCCTCCTGGATGATTCGTAGCAGATCGATCTTCATGTCAGCCACCGGCGGGTGAACGCGGTTACCGTAGGTGCTCTCGATAATCAGCACATCGCCCCGCTCGACGGGCTGGGGATCGACGAGGAGCGGCATTCCATACCGGCCCAGGTCGCCGGTGAAGATGACTCGCTTCCACTGAGCCCGCTCGCGGATTTCGAGTTCCGTGATCGCCGATCCCAGGATGTGGCCCGCCGGGTGGAACCGAACCTTCACATCGCTGGCCAGCTCATGCCACTCGTTAAAGCGTATCGGCTGAAGAAGTTTGACGACGCCTTCCGCATCTTCGGCGGTGTAGAGCGGCTCGATCAGTTCGCGGCCATTCTTCTTTCGGTTCAGGTACTTGGCATCTTCCTCCTGAATGTGGGCTGCGTCCTGCAACATGATGTCCGCGATGTCGGCGGTCGCATCGGTGCAGAAGATCGTCCCATCGAACCCGGCCCGGTAAAGGCCCGGCAGATTGCCGCAGTGATCGATATGGGCATGCGAGAGAATCACGCCGTCGAGTTCCTGGGGCCGGCAGTGGAACTCCATGTTCTTGGCGCGCGACTCTTTCCGCGACCCTTGGAAGAGCCCGCAGTCGAGCAGCAACCGTAGGTTGTCCGTCTCGATCAGGTGCTGACTACCGGTGACTTCGCCCGCGGCGCCGAGAAAGGTGATCTTCATGGGGTTGCTCAGTGAGTCGGAGGCCAAGTTTCCCAGCTTGGCCGGGGAGCTTGAATCGCATGGACATTGATCTTACCGAGCGATGGCCCCGGAAGGCGAACGAAGAACGCACATCGCTTGTCGCCCATCTCATATTTTGCCATTCAGACCTGCCGCGGGCGTTGGTAAACTTGATCACGAATTCCGCCAGGCTCTGCTCGACTGTGATGGATGACCATGTTGCTACCAATGGATCCTTTCGTCCACCGACTGATGGGCATTCTCTGTACAGCGATGTTTATCGGAGGACTCACCGTCGCCCCGTTACACGCTGGCGAGCCGCTGGCGAGCGTCACCATCGCGGACATTCCGCATGTGAAGCAGAAGCCCGACTTCTGCGGCGAGGCGTGTGCCGAGATGTGGCTGCGGAAGCAGCAGATCCCGGTCGATCAAGACTACGTCTTCGATCAATCGGGACTCGATCCGCTCTTGGCCCGCGGGTGTTACACGAAAGAACTTTTCGTGGCTCTCAAACGCATCGGCTTTCGAACCGGGAATGTCTTCACCACGATCCCAGTGCGGGGGGCTGAAGCGGCGCTTCAGAAAGCCTTTACCCAGATGCATGCGGACTTGGTGAGCGGGGTGCCGTCGATCGTCTGTACCCACTTCGATGACCAGCCCCAGACGACCGAACATTTCCGGCTCGTCATCGGCTACGATCAGAAAACCGATGAGGTACTCTACCACGACCCGGCGCTCGACGAGGGAGCCAATCTGCGCATGACGCGCAGCCACTTCCTCAAGCTCTGGCCGCTCAAATATGCCCCGGACAAATTGACGCTCGTGCGGATGCGGCTGGAACCGGGAAAACTCCCCACGAATGCGAAGTCAGCGACCGAGTTCACCTCAGCGGACTACGCCCAGCACATCATGCAACTTCGCGAACGGATACCCCATGCCGGGTTCTCGGTCGTGCTTCAGGCCCCGTTCGTCGTGATCGGGGATGAACCGCTGGAGACGGTCCAAGAACGTTCCGACCAAACAGTGAAGTGGGCTGTGGAGCATCTCAAGAAGGATTACTTCGCGAAGAACCCGGACGAGATCATCGACATCTGGCTCTTTCGGGACGCTCCGAGTTACGAGGAGTACACCGAGAAGCTGACGAGCGACAAACCGTCGACCCCCTTCGGGTTCTATTCCCCTCGAAGCAAGGCACTCTTCATGAACATCTCCACCGGGGGCGGCACCCTGGTCCATGAGATCGTGCATCCGTTCATGGCCTCGAACTTCCCGGATTGTCCTTCGTGGTTCAACGAGGGGCTGGCGTCGCTCTATGAGCAATCGGCGGAACGAAACGGGAAGATCGTCGGCCTGACCAATTGGCGTTTGGCAGGACTTCAGAGTGCGATCCGCGACAAGACGGTCCCGGAGTTTCAGACCCTCTGCGGGACCACGACGAACGAGTTTTACGATGAGGATCCGGGAACGAACTATGCGCAGGCCCGCTATCTTTGTCACGACTTACAGGAGCGGAACCTGCTCACCAAATACTACCACGCCTTTGTGAAAAACGTGGACACCGACCCCACGGGACATGAGACCTTAAAGTCGATCCTCCAAGAAGAGGACATGGCCCAGTTCAAGTCCCGCTGGGAAGCGGCCGTCTTGAAGCTGGAGTTTTAATTGCCGCACTGTCGCCGCACGCCGACCACCTGCACTACGCCGAGCGCTTGCAGGAGGGCCGGAGCGGCAGGCAGCGGGCAGGCGGAAGAGGCCTAAAAATCTGATCGGCCACCGGATGAAAGCCCACGCCGCCCGCCGCGCCAACCGCCTGGCTGGCCTCTGCAGCCTGGCCGGCAGCGACCAAGGGGCCGCATACTGGGAAACCCTGTGAAACCCAACGATAATCACAATGCCACAATCCGCTCCGACACCCGTTCCAATTCCAGGGGACTCGCTGGCCTTGACGATTCAAAACGGATCGCTCAAGACTTCTAACCCACTCCGTGTCCCCAAGTGTTGCCACACTTGGCTATCAATCATCGAATTCACCGCGTGGACTGCG
>JAYSVZ010000079.1:0-2654 GCA_043718305.1 Planctomycetota bacterium
GGGGTTGAAACGGCTGAAATCGATCGAAACCCAGGGTTTCCCGCCGTGCGGGCAACCCTGGGCGATGAGACGAGACCCCGTGGGGGTCAATTCACCGACTTTTGGGATGCACACACGATCAGCAGTCGTCTCCGCCGCTGACAGATTTTCATTGCCTCTCCACTCCGGTATCATCGCCGCATTACGGGGCCGCACGGGATGACGCGTTGTCGTCGGTGAGGGCCTCGCCGCACAAACCGCACTCGCCAGCCCACCATGTCTGAACGTGTCTATCTCGCAGTCGACCTCGGGGCCGAGAGTGGGCGAGTGATCGCCGGAAAGCTCAAAGCAGGGATCGTCAGCCTCGAAGAAATTCATCGCTTCGCCAATGGCCCGATCAATATGGCCGGGACGCGGCGGTGGGATGTCCTGCGGCTCTGGTCCGATATTCAGGACGGGCTGACGCTTGCCGCCCGCAAGTTCGGCGACAGCATCGTCTCCGTCGGCGTCGACACGTGGGGCGTCGATTACGTTCTGCTTTCCAAGTCGGGCGAAGTCCTGGGTCAGCCGTACAACTACCGCGACCCGCGGACCACTGGAATGCTCGAACACGCCTTTACCAAGGTGCCCAAGGCGGACATCTTCGCCCAGTCGGGCGTCCAGTTCATGGAGATCAACACCCTCTATCAAGTGATCGCCATGCAGCTCAAAGACCCCGAATTGATGGCCCATGCCGACCGATTTCTGATGATGCCCGACTTCTTTCACTGGCTCTTGTGCGGCAGCCGGGTCGTCGAGTTCACCAATGCCACGACGACGCAGTTCTTTCATCCGACGAACCGCGACTGGTCGTTCGAGATGCTCCGGAAGTTCAACATCCCCACCACGATCTTCCCCGAGGTTGTGCCGCCCGGGACCAAGCTGGGGACACTCCGCGAGGATGTGGTCTTGCGGACGGGTTTGAAGAAGATCGCCGTCGTCGCCCCGCCGACACACGATACGGGGGCCGCCGTCGCCGCTGTGCCGACGCAGAACACGGGACGGGCCAACTGGGCCTACATCAGTTCGGGGACATGGTCCTTGATTGGCGTCGAGGTCCAAGACGCAATCCTCGGCCCGGCAGCGCTGGAACTGAATGTCACCAATGAGGGGGGCGTCGACGGAACCTACCGGTTGTTGAAGAACGTGATGGGCTTGTGGCTGGTCCAGGAGTGCCGCCGGTCGTTCGAGCGACAAGGCCGCAAGTATGAGTACGCCGAACTCGTCACGCTGGCCCAGGCTGCCGAGCCGTTCCGGACTCTCATCGACCCGAACGACCACGAGTTCCTCAGCCCGGACGACATGGCGACCGCGATCCAGACATGGTGCCGCAAGGCGGGCGAGCCGGTCCCGGAGACCGATGGGCAGTTGGTGCGGTGCTGCCTGGAGAGCCTGGCCTTCAAGTACCGGCAGGTGCTCAAGGGGATCGAAGAGCTGACCGGGGAACCGATCGAGATCATCCACGTGGTCGGCGGGGGCGGGAAAAACGAGATCTTGAATCAGTTCACCGCCAGTGCCAGCGGGAAGACTGTCATCGCGGGCCCGACCGAGGCGACCGCGCTGGGCAACGTGCTGATCCAAGCCCGGGCCAGTGGAGACATCGGTTCGCTGAGCGAGATTCGCGATGTCGTCCGGCACTCGTACCGCGACGAGATGAAGACCTTCCCCGCGAAGGAGACCGCAGCTTGGGATGCGCAGTACAAGCGGTTCCTGGGACTGCTGCGGAAGGGTGTGATTTAGTGATTCTGCGAGCAGGTATAATTGTCCCGTAGCGTAGCGTAGCTACGTTCGCCAGAACGTGGGCGAGTGGCGTGATTCGCCCACGTTCTGGCGAAACGTGGCTACGAGAGAATGCCTCATTTTCACCCGCGTGGGGAATAGAACAGTTGTCGGCATCGGCGCGGAGTGTCCCAGTACCGGCAGCGAGCATTGAGTTGCTCACTTCAACTCGCGCACATAGATGTTCGCAAAGTCGGCAGGACCGCTGGGGGTGAGTCGGAGGACCGGTCCTTGATCCGCGTCTAAACCGGTCGCCACTGGCTGACCATCAAGCGTAACGGTGAGCTTCTGGCCCCCGACGCGGCTCTCGATGATTCCTTCAACGCGATGCCATTGGCCGGGCTTCAGGTGTTCCTTTGTAAGCTCCGCGCCGCTCCCGACCTCAAGGCTACTGAACTCTTTGCCGGGGCGGATATCAAAGAGGAAACCCCGATTGTCCAGGCTCTCTGCACTCGTCAACACCGCATCCACCGGCGTCGCAGCCTTTCCATCGTAGGACAGCACCCAGTCGTTCGCTTTCCAGTGCGACTGCCCGCCCTCGGTGGCGGTCCAGCCGGTCAGATCGAGTCCGGTGTAGACGCTGCGATATCCGCGATTAGCGACTGCGACGTGCTCCTCAGCGACGGGCGAATCGGGCAGCTCGCGGATCTTCAGGTTTCGGTAATGCACCACGCCGCCTTCCGATTCAAGGCAGATGTACCCCTTACGCGGGCTGGCGTCGGAGCCTTGGGTGACGACCTTGCCGTTGACTGCCAGGCTGATGGCCCCATCGCGGCATTCGATGCGATAGTGATTCCATTCCGGCGAGGGCTTGGAGCGCTCCTCGGTCGGAAAGGCCCGCCCGCCGCCCCCGCGAC
>JAYSVZ010000781.1:0-9305 GCA_043718305.1 Planctomycetota bacterium
CGCAAACTGATGAGCCTTCGCGAAATGGTCAGTGCGATCCGGACGATCGGCGAACGCGGCCTGATCTATACCCGGTTCAAAGGACTGGGCGAAATGAACCCGGACGAACTCTACGAAACCGCCATGGACCCCATGAACCGGATTCTGAAACGAGTCGCCCTCGAAGATGCGGCCGCCGCCGAAGAAATCTTCCGCGTGCTGATGGGCGAGCAAGTCGAACCGCGCCGCGAGTTCATCGAGAAGCACGCGCTCGAGGTCAAGGATCTCGATATTTAATCGCAGTTCCAGCTCTCGTCGTTTCAACTTCCGGCCCCCCTCCTCCGGGAGAGGGGCTGGGGGGTGAGGGCTGAGGGACAGAACGACTCTCGCCACCCCGACGGCTCGCTGCGCTCGCCCGGGCGATTTCTGAGAAATCGCCGACAATGCCCGAACGCCTTCCGGCCCCTCTCCTCCGGGAGAGGGGCTGGGCGTGATTTCAATGTCGGCGATTTCTCCGAAATCGCCCGGCGAGCGCAGCGAGCCGTCAGGATTTCCGGCTGACTTTCGTCTTTCGCCTGCCTCCCCTCGCACTCGCATTCCTAGGGCGTGACCAGTGTCGCGGGGCGAAACGAGCGACGAGGGGCGGACAACCACAACCCTAAAACTTGGATTGAACCTGGCTTTAGGCAATCCTGCCTGCCCGTCTGCGGCATGTGTGCGAGAAAGGGGGGCTCTTGGTTCGCGGCGAAGCGAAGCTTCGGGGATAGATATACGGTCCCAAGCGGAGCTCGGGACCGAGGTCTCACATCTATACTCAAGCGAATCATTTCGGGGCAAACTCATCGCGGGCATAGAACTCCAGGAAACCACACGATTTGCAACGGTAGACTCCCATCGGGACTGCTTTTCCACTAGTCGTGGGCCGAATGACGGGGTAACCGAAAATCGCGAACCACGACCGTTTGGGATTGCCACGAATCCATTGCCCCAACAGTGTTGTATTATGGGCATAATCGGGGGTGTAGCCGAGTTCCATCTCGTCGCTGCATTTTGGACAGGTTGCGACCGGCGGATTCATGGTTGACTCCAGGTGTGGATCGGAACGGCATTGACTGGACAACGTACCTCGATGCCCTTCGGATCATACTTTTCGATTGATATTCAGCGACCGGAACTGAGGCATTCTCTGGTAGCCACGTTTCGCCAGAACGTGGCTACGGATCAACTCTGACTGCGTAAGGAATAATTCCCGAAACAGGAGGTGCGGGAGGGCGCGGCGGAGATGTCATCGCCAGAACATTATTTCGAGAATACATCAGAAATCACCAATACATCTCTTCTCGGGGCCGCAGTGCATCGACGATAATTGATTGGTCTATGAGAACACTGCCACTGGGTATCGAGGAGCTTTCGGATGCTCGATCTGAGTCGACCTCAACCGGGCTTGATCGCCCGCCGTCCGCTGATTCAGGCGGCCGGTGCGGGGCTGTTTGGTCTGACGCTCCCGAAGCTCTTGCAAGCGGAGGAACACGCCCGCCCCGCGCGAGCCAAGGCGGTGATCTTCGTGACGCTCTTTGGCGGGCCGAGCCAGTTGGAGAGCTTTGACCTCAAGCCGAACGCCCCCGAGAAAATTCGCGGGCCGTTCCAGCCGATCACCTGTCGCACGCCGGGGCTGCTCATCAGTGAGTATTTGCCCCACTTGGCGAACATCTCTGATAAGTTCACTGTCGTGCGGACGATGTCGCATTCGTTCAACGACCATAGCGGGGGCGGGCACTACATCCAGACGGGGAAGAAGTGGCACATCCCGATCGGCGGCGGGTTCAATGCCACTCCCAAAGATTGGCCCGCGATGGGGGCGGTCGCTGACCGACAACTGCGTTCACCGGGGAGCACGGATGACCTGCCCGGTTATTTTGTCGTCCCCAATTCACTGGGACGGCTGGAGGAATACTCCTCTCGTTTGTATCGCCCCGGTGAGTACGGCGGCTGGCTCGGGCGGGGGGCTGATCCCCTGACCACAGCCATTGATAAGATAAATTCGAAAGACAATCCTTACTGGAGAGATTGCACGGACGAGGAGCTGACGTTTGCAATCGAGGGCTTGGTTCGCCCCCGCGAACTCACCATCAATCGGTTGAACGATCGTGAGTTGCTGCTGCGGCAGTTCGATGACCTGCGAAGCCAGCTTGACCAGTCCCGTACACTCGATGCGTATGACCGGTTTCAGACTCGAGCGATGTCACTTGTCGCTTCGGAGAAGACGCGCCAAGCCCTCGACATTTCACGCGAGCCGGTCGCCCTTCGTGATCGCTATGGAAGAAATCTGTTTGGCCAATCGACATTGATGGCCCGCCGCCTCGTGGAAGCGGGGGCGCGTTATGTCACCGTGCATTACGAGACACTCGACGGGTATGGATGGGACTCCCACTTGAGCAGCCAGGATGTCAAGGACCACTTGATGCCCACATTCGATCAGGGGCTGGCCGCCTTGCTCACCGATCTCGATCAGCGAGGCATGCTCGACGAGACGCTCGTCGTGGCCATGGGAGAAATGGGACGGACCCCAGTCGCTAATGCGAATTGGGGCCGCAATCACTGGAGCACCCTCTTCTCCGCCGTCCTCGCGGGCGGCGGCATCCGTCGCGGTGGCCTCTACGGGGAGAGCGACAAGAACGCCGAGTACGCCCTCACTCCCCCAACCGGTCCCGAGGATCTGGCGGCAACAATCTACGATTCGCTGGGGATCGACCCGGATCTCAGGCTCCCCGACCAACAAGGCCGCCCCGTGCCAATCAACGAGGGCGGCCGCGTGTTGCAAGAGATACTGGCGTAAAGCCGAAAAAGTCGCCGGACTCTCCGAGTCCGGTGAATCGACGCCCGCCACTCGAGCACCGTCCCGGCCAGTACGGAACGTCTGCTGATCGAGGACGAACTCTACGCGCACTCGCCTTGATGATTCTGGGCTACGTTTCCAATGCCCCCGCATCAATCCAATCACTGAATCGCCACTGGTCGACTGCCGCGTACAGCCACCCAGAGAACCAAGAAACATCGCAGTTGAGATGGCGAGAGTCCGGTTTCGAAAAGGGTGCGGCATGATCTGGCCAAGCCCCGGAAGTTCGAGGCAGTCGCTTGCAGATGTAATCTTAAGTTCTTGTTCACGCGTGTTCAACAACGGCGGGTTGAGGCTCGTAGGCGATGTCGCTCCGCGACTCGCATTTCGCGACAGCAACCACTCACGATTCTTGCGAAGACTTGATCGGCAGCGTCCCACTGCCGTTCGGAATGTCAGTCGCGGAGCGACTGACCTACGGGGCCAGTCCCGGTTGGTCAGGCTTTGCCTGAGCGTCTCTTCTGTTCACCTCACCCTCCAACGGTGTCCATGAATCTCGTCAGCTCTGTTATCGAGAGTCCCTGAACCTTGTGGAGTCGCCAATCGTCGGTGCGGCGGAATGAGGCGTACCAACCGCTCTGCGAATCCGCCTGGCTGCTGTACACCATGACGCTCCCGAAGTCGGCGTCCACAGTGCCACCGCTGAACCAGATGAAAACACCAGACTGAGAAACACGGTCGATGAACCGCGTGAGGTTGTCGCTGCTCTGCTGGTGGCGGTGCAGGGGCGGTACGCTGGCGATCAGGTAGGATGCTGTGGCTGGGTCGAGAGTGTAAGCGTGGTGCGACGCCACTCGACGAGGCATGAATGGTGGAATGGTCAGTCGGTATTGCCTGTGAATTCCGAGTGATCCCAGCGTCTTGCCGGAGAAGCCCAGCCACTTGTGGTCAAACCAGTGGTCAATCCGAGTCACGAAGACGTCTGCGGGC
The DNA here is from genome assembly GCA_043718305.1 of Planctomycetota bacterium. Taxonomy (GTDB): domain Bacteria; phylum Planctomycetota; class Planctomycetia; order Planctomycetales; family Planctomycetaceae; genus TH-plancto1. Next base: position 3,806 of record JAYSVZ010000781.1, read on the forward strand.
TGCAAGTCCTGAATCGTGGTGGCTGCAATGCGGCTGACCAACGCGATAAAGCGTTTGTCGTCATGCTTGGTGTGCGCGATAGGGAACATGCGTGTGATGTCCTCGAACGGCCCAAGCTCAGCAACCCGGTTCACGAGGGCGCTCGATTGCGACTGAGAGGCGATGACCGGGTTCGCTAGCGTATGGTTAGGCTTGCTTCGCCTTTCTCGAACGCGCGTCCCCGACAATGCCTGACACAACTGCGTCGTAATTCTCCCGAGAGAACTCGAGTACTATGCTCCGGCCCGCTTCGCTGACATCGCAATCGAATCCTCTCCAGACCACAACGTCGCCGTGCCACTCGACACGGCATCGTGTGTGGCCGCAACCATACTCGCCGCAGGAACAGACGCACACGATGCGTGCATCCGCCACTCGTCGCTCGCCATGCGGCGGATAATATGCAAGATCGTCCTCGACATCCCAATAAGGAATGCCGCCGTCCTCGCCACCGAACAGCTCGTGCAACGGCTGTCCATCAACGAGCAACTCAAACGAGAGTCCGTTCTCACAGCGACATCGGTAGGACAGTGTATTCACGAAGGGTGCCAACCAAGGATTCGAACGCCGAAGAGCGGTCGAGCGACCATGCAGTTTTGCGGTGTCGCATGGACCTGTCAACGTTGGTGTGTCCCAACCTGAGCGCGCAAGCACACCCTGACCTAACGGGACTGCCACCCCGTTCAGTGGAAACAGTAGCGGACGACCAGCCTGCCCGACACCTGCCCGCCAACCGGCCGATAGTGAGGGGTGCAGTTGGGCGAAAACCAGTCGTGGTACACCCGCCAGTCCACCCGCCCGCTTAGACGCTTAGGCTCCCAGTTGTCCGCCCACACTTCAGCCACCCCGTCGATCTCGCCGGTGATGTGGACGGACAGCCCAGACGTGCCGCCCGTCAGTCGGCTGTCCTGGCCAGCAAGGGCGAGGTCCGCCGACTGACCCACGTCGTCCAGCAGGGCGACCGACCACCCGCCGCCGAGTAAGTAACACACTATAACGACTGCGGCGACGGCCAAGGCACCACCGAGCGCCAGCCACCACCACAGAGCGGGTTCGTACTCGGGCCTACTAGCGTCGTAACTTGAGTGCTGAGGCAACGAATGCATCGTTCGAAGCCACCAAAATAGGGATTCGACCGCAGAAGTGCGGTCGAGTACCTACGCAGTTTTGCGGTGTTGCGTGGACCTGTCAACGTTGGTGAGTCCCAACCTGATCGCACAAGCACACCCTGACCTACAGAAACTGAGTGCCGTAGGCCAGCCGCTTTGGGCGCAGGCCCAGCATTCGTGGGACGCAACGTCGAATGTGGTGGGCCTGCGCCTCAAAGCAGGCTGGTCCCACCCTACGACTACGACTACTCGTATTCCCGATATGATCTGCTCAATGCCAGCGGCTTTCATTCCAGCGTCCCGTCCGACAGAATGCCCGCCCGTTTGCGGAAAGACGTTGTAGGGCTAGGTCAGCCTTCATCCTTCCACCTTCATCCTTCCCACCCCGCATGTCCCATCGTCTCTCCATCCTGAACGCCCCGCAGCGCGAAGCGGTCACGACCCTTTCCGGGCCGTTGCTGGTGCTGGCCGGGGCGGGCACGGGGAAGACGCGGGTGATTACTTACCGCATGGCGGAGTTGATTCGCAGCGGGGTCTCGCCGGAGCGGATCTTGTCGGTCACCTTCACCAACAAGGCCGCCAAGGAGATGCTGGAGCGGACTAAGCATCTGCTCGGCAAGATGCCCCAGCGGCCTTGGATTTCGACGTTTCACTCATTGTGCGTGAATGTGCTCCGCACCGATATCGAGGTGCTCGGCTACCCGACCAAGTTCACGATCCTTGATCGTGGGGACCAAGAGTCGATCGCTCGGTCAGTCCTTCGCGATATCCGCGTCGCCGAGTCGTCGATCAAGCCGAGCGAGATGCTCTCGATCATCAGTAAGTGGAAGTCGGTCGGCATTCGCCCCGACCGGGCCCGGGACGCTGCCGAAGATGACAAGGAGTTCCTGGCAGCGGCCGCGTATCGCAAGTACCAGTCGCGACTCAAGTCGACGGGTGGGGTCGACTTTGATGATCTGCTGTTGTTGACGAACGAGCTGTTTAACAACCATCCCGAGATCCTGGCGAAGCACCAGAGGCGGTTCGATCATGTGCAGGTCGACGAGTACCAGGACACGAACGGCACGCAGTTCGATCTGATCGAAGCGCTCGTTCATGAGCATCAGAACCTCTGTGTGGTCGGGGACGATGACCAGTCGATCTACGGCTGGCGGGGGGCCGAGGTGAAGCACATCCTGGGGTTTGCGAACTATTTCCCGGGGGCGAAGACGGTCCGACTCGAGGACAACTACCGCTGCACCGATGCGATTCTGGCGATGGCCAACGAACTGGTTCGCCACAACCGTCAGCGGCACAAGAAGACCTTACGGGCCACCAAGCAGGCCAAGGAGGATGTCCGCTTTAAGGAGTACGAGGATGAGCAGATCGAAGCAGAGATGGTCGTCCGCGAGATCAGGTTTTATATCCAGCAAAAGGGCGTCCCCGCCCGCGACTTCTGCATTCTCTTCCGCACCAACGAACAGCCGCGCGTCTTCGAACAAGAGCTTCGCCGGGCCGGGGTGCCGTATCTGCTGATGGGGAGCCAGTCGTTCTACGACCGCAAAGAGGTCAAGGACATCTTGTCGTACCTTCGCATCCTGGCCAGCCCGAAAGACGAGTCGGCATTGCTCCGCATCATCAACACTCCCCCGCGCGGAATCGGCGAAGCCAGTGTTGAGAAGGTGCTGACCCGCGCGGTCAAAACCGGAAAGCCATTCTTCGACATGGTCCCGGTCCTTCTCCAGGAGGGGGATATCTCCGCCAAGGCGGCCGGTGCGATGCAGACCTTCCAGGAGAAACTCGACCGCTTCCGCAAGCGATTTGAAGAACAGCCCCGTGCGATGACCGAGCTGACCCGCGAGCTGATCGAGTCGTTCGACTACCACTCGGAGATTGAGCGGCAATACAAAGAACCGCACCAGCAACTCGCGCGGCAAGCTTCACTCGACGAGTTCATCAACTCGATCACACAGTACATTGAACGGACGCCGAAACCCGATCTGGCTGAATATCTGTCAACGGTCGCGCTTGAAGGCCGCGAAGAGGAACCCGATAAAGAGAAGCAATCGCTCGAAGATGCCGTGAAGCTCATGACGCTCCATAGTGCGAAGGGGCTGGAGTTCCCTCGGGTTTACATGGTCGGCTTGGAAGAGGGGATCCTGCCGCACAAACGCTCGGTCGACGGGACCGAGGACAACATCGCCGAGGAACGCCGCTTGTGCTACGTCGGCGTGACGCGGGCGCAGGATTACCTGACCCTCACGCGAGCGGCCAGCCGGATTAAATGGGGCAAGCGGCGACAGTCGATCCCCTCGCGGTTTTTGAAGGAGATGCGCGGGCGGGTGACGGAGGAAGAAGAGGAGACGACGGAAGAGGAGTAGGCAACTCTAATCCGGGGGCAGGCTCCGGCTTTGCGGTAGCTCACGTCGCTCCGCGACTGAGATTCCGAACGAGAGTGTACTCTGACAACGCACTGGTCCCGCGCGCGGAATGCCAGTCGCGGAGCGACTGGCCTACTTCTTGGCGGGCATTGAGCGCTGTGCTTCTTTGCCGAGCATCACGTCGCTGAACCCCTTCAGGTCGGTCCAGAGCGTGCCCTCACCGGCGTAGAACAGGTCGAGCTGCACATCTTGCGGCAGGCCGGTCGCGAAGACCCATTGGTTATAAGCTTTGCCCGAGCCGAAGGCGTCGACGGCCAGCTTGAAGAGTTCAGACTTGGCCTCGGCACTCATCTGCTTGACGCTGGCGGTCGCCTTTCCGAGGTTGACGGTGGCTTTGGCGTCGAGTTCCGCGGTTTCGCGATTGACGGTGGCCACTTGCTTGGCGGTTTCGGCCTTGGTCTCTTCGGCTTCCTTGGCCCCTTCCGCGACGGCTTGGGCGACGAGTTTGATCGTCTCGACCTTGATGCGTTCGGACTCGAGTTCGACCTTCTTCTCGGCTTCGCGAAGCAGACCTTCCGTGTGGGCGGTCAGTTGTTCCTGGTCACGGGTGAGGGTCAGTTCATCCGCCAGAAAGCTCTCCTGGATCGGCTTGCGGACCTCTTGCGGGATGTGGATGTTACGGACGAATCCGTGCAACAAAGTCAGATCCTTCTCTTCCAGGATCTTGTGAAACGAGGCCGAGACATCATCCTGAAACTTGCGGCGCGTCTCCCCGACGAGCAGGTCGACTGCCCCGAGGGAGGAGCCTTTGTTGCGGCAGAGCGATTCGATCTGTGGGACCACGACCTTCAGTTCGACCGCATCTAGATTTCCAAATTTCTCGATCACGGCGGGTGCCTGGTCGGGCATAATGCCCCAGACCGCAGTGAAGTCCATGTGAATCTTGAAGCCGTCGCTCGAGGGGAACGTGACACCGCTGTCATCATCGGGGACAGCCGGTTCACCACTGTCATCAAGCACGGGGACGCCATCGCGGCTGACCAGGTTCGACTTGACCGACTTCTCGGTGTATCCGACGCCGATGATGTCGATCTCTTGCTCCTTGGGATTGATCGGATAAAGACCCGGTTGCAGAACGTTGCTTTGGATTCCCTTTGTGGCTTGGGTCATGGGGTTGTCAGTTAAATTGGTCACCACGCCCACATACCCCGTCGGAATACTGACCCACCCGGAGTGCTTTGTCTGAAGCCCCGAAGTTGTCTTCATTTCCTTGATGATCGTCACATCGTACGCATAGGTGTTGATCCGGTAAGTCCCCGGTCCGAAGACCTTGCGGAGTGTTCCTTTCTCCTGGGTCTGGTCGAGTTCGCCATCGACGAGATACTGGCCGTTCTTCAGATCGTTCCCCATTTTACTGGAGACGAGGGCCAGTTCGCCGGGAACGACTTTGGTGTCGGCGACCGGGTCGACTTCCCACCAGCCGACCCAAAAGAAGTGCCGCCCGGGGCCGCGCATCTCTTTGAGAATGCCGACCTCCTCCGGGTTGCCATCCGCGTCGACTTTGGCAAACTGGCCAGCAGTCGCCACGGGACGCCCCCCGGGGAGGAACGGTAGCGGAGGCCCCTTGTAGCGGACCACCAAGCTGGAACCTTGCGGCACATAGACCCGGTTAAAGGTCCAGTGGAACGCCTCCAGCCCCACGATGCCAAGGAACACCAGTGACAGGCCGAGGCCGATCAGACCGCGTGTCGCTCGGGAAGAGGTTGGGGTGATTTCGTCGCGACTCATGATGAACTCCCGAGGGGAGGATGGTGTGGAAGTGAGGCAGACAGGCCTGTCTGCGCGATGTGATGTACTCGTGTGTTTGGTCGATCACGAAGCTTGATGTCTCTGTACCCCGTTGGGGTACAGAGATGACTAGTGACTAAGTCTTGGGTTGGAGTCCAGCCTTTAGGCTGCTCCGGAACAGCCAAAAGGCTGGACTCCAACCCA
>JAYSVZ010000782.1:0-9303 GCA_043718305.1 Planctomycetota bacterium
GACCGGTTGCCGTGTTTGAGGAGCGTTGACGCCCATCGTCAGGCGTTCGACCTGATCGAGGGCGAGTTCCATAAACTCGTTCTCGGTGAGCATCTTCAGGAATTTAATACCGTACCAATTCACAATGTCATTCCGGCGAAACAGGTTGCGAGGGCCCGTCGTTTCTCGCATGACCTCCGCTTCGATGATGCAGACGGGCTGGGCGGTGGAGATGAATTTGACCCAGACGCGTTTTGCTCCCAGAGGCTCTTGCGTCATGAGACGTGCTCCGGTGGCAGAGACATCTTCGGACCAAGCCTTGACCTCTCGTAAACGGTGTGAGTCGCCTTCTGAGGGAACGTAAATCGTGGCGATGGTCCGCAGATCAGCGCGGAAGTCTTGACGGCGGTCGGAACTGGTCATGGCAGGGAGGCAAAAAGGGGAGACGTTGGGGTGTGACTGAAGCGTAGGTCGTGTTCACCCACGAAGCGGGACGCAATCATGCTGAGTATCGATTCGGGGAAGGGGTAAACCACACAATCGCTTTAACCGGCAGGGCCATGTTGTCGCCGAGTGCGATAGAAAAGTCGGCTTCGGGTCAGTTCTTGCCCCCTAATCCCCCGCGATCGGCGTGGCTTTCACGGTGTGCTTAATGCGGGGGAGAGGGGGCCGAGAGACCGGCTGCCGACTTTTGTGATGCACACCCCCCGGAGACCTCTGAGGTTTTTTCAAGTCACATTTTTGGAAACCTCCAGACTTTTGGCGAGGGGGCATCCCTTCGGGATGGAAGAGAGCTGAGGGTTCCCCCTTGGGTTGCGGCTACGCCGCGCTGGGTATTCAGTGTGTTCCGTGGTTCAATTCTCTGATCTTGAAAATGACATCTCGGCTTCGTGAAGGGCAGTGGTCAATCATCCGAAAAACAGTGCTGGTCAGGTGAATTCCGTGGCTTTCGAACCTTGGAAGCCCTGTCCCTTCGAGATGAGCTGCGGAGTATGCCCGCAAAGTCTCGACTCTCGCAATCAAAAGCAAGTCCACCCCGTTTCGGAGTCAAATCCTAGAGAGGTCTCGCCCACATTAAGCACAACTCGTATCGTATCCATGAATATCGACCAGCTCTGGTTGATCATCAATCAAGTCCTGCGAGGTCTGCCATGGGTCTGCCGATTCGTTGTATGGGGATCTCCCTCCGGCGACTGATCGTGATCGCGCTGAGTCTGGCATTCCCATCTGTCGTGATGGCCTGCCTTTGGGATTACGACACCCTGATGCAGGAGCGGAGTCGATTTCCCTCGGCGCTGGAACTCATCACCGGCAAGTTTCCCCGCCACACCAAGGAGTTCTACCAGTGGCGGGTCAAGGACCGGCAACAGAAGATCGCCGCCACGGGATCCACGCCGGAACTGCTCGATGATCTGGCGGTCGCCTTCGACAAACTCGGCGACCAGACCCAGGCGATCGCTACGATGGAACTCGCCGAGAAGCAGTTCCCGGGTCGGTATCAGACGGCTGCCAACCTGGGGACGTTTTACTTCCACTCCAAGCAGTACGAACTCGGGATTCCGCACATCGAGCGGGCCCTGCAAATCAATCCGGAAGCCCACTTCGGGCGGGAGAAGTATCAGCTACTGTTGGTGCAGTTCCTGGCATTGAAGCAGGTCGACGGTCAACCGAAACTCCCGCTCCCTAAAAGCCTTGATGACAGTTACCTCGAGGAGCCGAAGAGTTTTCGGCAGCTTGTCTTGAAGGAGATCCCGTTCGATCAACAAGCCGCTGAAATCGAGAAGGCAACCCATGGGATCCTGGGCATTTTGCGGTTCGGAAAACACGATTCACCGGTCTTACTGGATGTGCTCGGCAATCTGCTTTACCGAGGACTAGGTGATCGCTCCAACAATCAGCTACTGGCAGCGCGGGCCTATTTGCAGGCCAGCTACCTGACCATTGACCAACCCGAAGTTTCAGCCAGTTACCGAAAGCAAGCTGAATCTGTGCTGGAATTGCAGATCGGCGGGACCGGCGAGAATCGCACGATGACCCTTGCGGATCTCGAACCCGAATTTCAAAAAGAACTCGCCGACGCCCAGCAGTGGTCCCAGACATTGGCGAATGATGAGCGGGAATGGATCGCCCACAGTCCCGATCCCGAGGCAGCCTATGTGGCCAAGTATTCCACCGATCCCAAGGTTCCGGAACTGACCCAAAGAGGCCAATCGCGGCAGCGCAGATTCAACCTGCTTCTCGCCGTCCCGTGTGTTGCGGGACTGCTGCTGGTCGTTTTTATCATCTATCGGGCTCGTAGGCGGCGAAGTCTGAACGGAGCGAGTGATACACCGTAGCGGCGCTTTGCGGAGAGCCCTCTCCCCAGAGGGGGCCTGTTGAAAAGGCCCCGTGGCACGGGCGTCCCGCCCGTGTATTCCTGGGTAATCGCATGGGCGAGACGCCCATGCCACTGACTTCAACAGTCTGCCAAGGAAGGACCGGATGGTGCTGGCCGCTGAAGGCTCAGGAAACGAGCTGAACATCAATTCCGAATCAGCTCTAATTCGCGGGGAATTCGTACGGCTTTTCCTTCGAAGGATCGGCCCCGATGGTCGCCCGCAGCCCGGCTTCGTGGGCTGCGGTGGTCTTCTCGGGAGCGGGCATCTTCAAGAAATAGTTCCCCCCGTTCTGGCCATCCTTGACGGTAATCATCACACCCAGCATCCGAAATCCGGGTGCAGGAGTCGACTTCCGAGCAATCGGCGGTCCAATCGGCTTCTGGTATGTCCCGGTAATGTCGACCAGAACATACTCCCCTTGGGGGCAGGTGCCTTCGCTCATTTTGACCACGCGACCTTCTCCGTCGAACTGGCCCAACCAGCGCGTGATGTTCGCTTCTCGCGAGCCGCCAAACGGGCCAGAGATCACGAGTTCGCCTCCCTCTGCATCCCCTTCCGCAGCGGGGAGTGCGAACTGTGCCAGTCGCAGGCTGCTCGAGGGTTGCTGCTGCTTCCAAGCCGTCGGCACGGTCAGCTTGAGGGCTCCCGCCTCGACCACCTTCGTCTCGGCAGCCGCTTGCGTTTTTGGAGACTCGGCTTTCGGAGCATCGTCCGCCCGCACAGTTCCGACAAACAGGCTGCATCCCAGAATCAGTGCCCAGCGAATCATTGGTTGGTCCTTGGTCGTCGAACCGGCATCACAACCGAGATCGACGAGGGTTTCGTCAGAGAGGGGTCGCTCAGCGACCACGAATCCCAATTATCTGGCGAGACGCGGCGAATAGCAAACGGACATGGCTCACCGCGATCGTGAACGGGGGACGCGAGCGGGCCTGCCACCCTGACGACTTCGGGCCTTAGCGCAGGCCCACCATTTCCGACAACGGTGTCGAATGTGGTGGGCCGGCGCCGGCCTGCGCCTCAAAACAGGCTGGTCTCCACCCTACGGGTATTCTCATAACTTCTCGTGGGACGCCGCCCTGATGACTTCGGCCCTTATGACTTCGGAACGTGCAGGCCAATTCCCGAGTACGTAAACCCGGCCTTGGTCATCTTCGCCGGGTTGTACAGGTTCCGTCCGTCAAAGATCACCGGGGCCTTCATCTTGTGCTTCATGTAGTCAAAGTCGGGGACGCGGTACTCGTTCCACTCGGTGACAATCGCCAGACAATCGGCCCCCACCACCGCATCGTAATGGTGGATGTGGTAAGTCAACTGGTCGCCGAAGATCTGCTTCACGTTTTCGATGGCGACCGGATCATTCACATGGACTTCCGCTCCCGCCTTCAGCAATTGTTCGATCAGCACGAGTGAGGGAGCCTCGCGGATATCATCAGTCTTCGGCTTAAAGGCCAACCCCCAAATCGCGATCTTCTTCCCCTTCAGCTTGTGCTGGAAGTGTTCGCTGATCTTGCCGTACAGGACATTCTTCTGCTTGTTGTTGACGTTGTCGACGGCCTCCAGCATGTGGAGCTTCATGTCCTTTTCGCGAGCCACGCTGAAGAGCGCGCGAACGTCCTTCGGGAAGCATGAGCCGCCATACCCGACGCCCGGGAACAGGAACGCGAACCCGATCCGCTGGTCGTGCCCGATGCCCCGCCGCACATCGTTGATGTCGGCCCCCACCCGCTCGCACAAGTTGGCCATCTCGTTGATGAAGCTGATCTTGGTCGCGAGCAGGCAGTTCGCGACGTATTTGGTCATCTCAGCGCTTTCCAGGCCCATCGCCAGGAACGGCTTTTCCGTCCGCAGAAACGGCTTGTACAGCTCTTGCAGCACATCGGCTGGCTCTGGCCGATCGGAGCCCACGACGACCCGGTCGGGCTTCGTGAAGTCATCGATGGCGCACCCTTCCTTGAGAAACTCCGGGTTCGAGGCGACATCGACATCGCGCCCCAGGAGCTCCTTCAACCGGTTCGCGATCTTGCGGTTGGTGCCGACCGGAACGGTGCTCTTAGTGACCACCACGACCGTTGGCGAAAGATGCGGAGCGATCGAGTCGACCGCTGCGAACAGGTACTTCAGGTCGGCAGACCCGTCTTCCCCCTGCGGCGTCCCGACTGCCAGGAACACACAGTTGGCGGTCGGAACACATTCCGCGACCTGGGTTGTGAACTTCAACCGCCCCTGGGCCACGTTCCGCGTGACCATCTCGGAAAGTCCCGGTTCATAGATTGGAATTTCGCCATGCTGAAGGCGCTCGACCTTTTTCTGGTCGATGTCCACACAGACGACATCATTGCCACTGTCCGCAAAGCACGTTCCCGTCACGAGGCCGACGTACCCTGTTCCGATCATCACAATTCGCACGACGCATCTCCTGAGAGGGTCCGCGCGCACTGGCGGCGAACTGGGGAACCCCACATCAACAGCATACCACCAAAACCGACCGACTCCGGCAAGAGCTCTCAGTTCATCACGTTCCAAGGTTACGCATCGACAGCCAACCGGAGTACCTCTCGTTTGAGTTCCAAAACGAAACATCGGCAGAATCGGGATAAGCTGTGTTCACGGAATGCCCCATGACCATTCGCCCTGCCCCGTTGTCCCCCGCCGTCACACTCACTAGGTTACGCTCAGCGATATACGAGAACTTTCCCGGACGAGGTCGATGTGGTCTGGCAATCGCTTCGCGGTCATCAACGGCAGGTCGAGATGTTTCGGCGGGCGATCCGCCGAGGTCGGCTGGCGCATGCCTTTCTACTGGTTGGGCCACCGGGGATCGGGAAACGAACGTTTGCCTTGCGGGTCACGCAATGTCTCTTTTGCCAGCGACATTCCCCCGAAGAACTCCTCGCGTGCGGCGAATGTCCAGGGTGTAAGCAGGTTCTGGCACTCTCACATCCCGACCTGATGCTAGTCGGTAAACCCGACGGGCGGGCGGAACTGCCGATTGATCTGTTGATTGGTCCGCCCGATCGGCGCGGGCGTGAAGGGCTGTGCCACGATTTGGCGTTACGCCCGATGTCGGCGACGCGGCGGGTGGCGATCATTGATGACGCCGAGACGATGAATGATGCCGGGGCAAATGCGCTGCTGAAGACACTCGAAGAACCGCCTCCTGGATCGGTCCTCTTCCTGATCGTTCCCGAATCGGAGTCGATCCTCACCACGATTCGGTCGCGCTGCCAGCCAGTTCTCTTCTCGCCACTGCCGGCTGACGACTTGGCAGACCTCATCTTGCAGGAGGGGCTCGTCTCGGATCGCGAAGCGGCTCAAGCCCTCGCCGCGCTCAGCGACGGGAGCTTGGCCACGGCAAACCAACTGCAATCGGGGGACTGGCGGGCTGTCCGCGAACGCGTTTGTCACGCCCTGGCGACTGCCGACTTCGACAGCCAGGCGACCGCTGCCCAATTAATGGCAGCCATCGAAGAACTCGGCGGCGACCCGGCTGCCCAGCGGCGATCTGCTTTGTGGCTGGTCCGCTTTATGGTCGACTTCTACCGGCAGATTCTCGGCGCGGACGCGAGCGGATCGCCTGCGGAGGCCCAGCTCGTGCAGTCGGTCACCACCCGCGCCGGAGAGGCGTTGTCGGCGTACGACCGCTGGGGCCTGATGCTGGAACGATGCCTGGTCGGTGAGATGAACCTGCGTGAGTCGATGCCGATTCCACTCTGCTTAGAAGCCCTGTGCCACGACCTGGGAAGAATCGGACGCGGGACTTTGCAGATGGTTTAGCGCTTCCGGCTCCCGTCCCCCCCAGGAGAGAGGGTGGGGGTGAGGGCCGCCACTACGCCTTGAAAATCTTCTCGCGACCTTCGACCACGTTCTTGGTCAGGTTCCGCGTATCGAGCACCATCTTGGAGTGCTTCACGAGGAACGCTGGATCGTACGCTGAATGGTCAGTAGAGATCAGGACGCAGTCGAATGACGCCAGATTTTCGGGAGTCAGCGGTGTGCTCTCCATCGCGGGCAGCGTCGGATGATGCCGCATCTTCGGCAGCGACGGAACGTGCGGGTCGTTGTACGACAGCACTGCTCCCCGCTTGATGAGCAACTCCATCAGTACGAACGACGGGCTTTCCCTCGGGTCGTCGACATCCTTCTTGTACGCCGCTCCGAGGATGAGGATCTTACTCCCCTTGATCGGTTTCCCCTGGTCATTGAGGAACTCGCCCAACTGCGAGATGACGTACTCCGGCATCTTCGAGTTGATCTCGCCCGCCAGCTCGATGAACCGCGTCGTCATCCCGTACTTGCGGGCCAGCCACGCCAGATAGAACGGGTCGATCGGAATGCAGTGCCCGCCGAGGCCGGGCCCCGGGTAGAACGCCTGGAACCCGAACGGCTTCGTCTTCGCCGCGTCGATGACTTCCCAGACATCAATCCCCATCTTGTCGAATAGCACCTTGAGTTCGTTGACCAGCGCGATGTTCACCGCGCGGTAGGTGTTCTCCAAAATTTTACAGGCTTCGGCGATCTCCGGGGTCGAAACCGGAATGACCTTCACCACTGCCTGGCTGTAGAGGGCGCAGGCCGCCTTGAGGGCCATGGGGTCCATCCCGCCGACGACCTTGGGGATGCCCGCTGCCGAGTAGTTCGGGTTGCCGGGGTCTTCCCGTTCGGGGCTGAAGGCCAGCAGGAAGTCCTGCGCGCACTTCAGCCCGCTCTTCTCCAGAATCGGCAGCACCACATCCCGTGTCGTAGTGGGGTAGGTCGTACTTTCTAGCACCACCAGTTGCCCCTTGCGGAGCGCCTTGGCGATCGACCGCGCCGTCTCCTCCACGAAGAACAGGTCTGGATCGCGACTCTCATTGAGCGGCGTCGGCACGCAGATCAGCAAGGCATCCGCCTCGCTCAGGCGGCTCATGTCGGCAGTCGCTTCAAACTGCTTCTTATCCTTCCAGCCCCGGACTTTCTCCGAGCTGATGTGCTTGATGTAGCTGCGTCCGGCGTTGAGTTCCTCGACTTTTTTGGTGTCGACATCGTAACCGATGCAGGTGAAACCCTTGTTGACGAACGCATCGATCAGGGGAAGTCCGACATAGCCGAGGCCGATGACCCCGACCTTGGCGGTCTTATTCTGAATCGCGTTCAGTAGCGATTCCGACATGCGATGCTCCTTGCGAGTTCATTCTGAGGCTGTGAGAACCCAGTGATGAGAACCGAGCCGGGGGCCAAGTTCCATTTGAGCAGCGGAACCTAGCAGGTCATCACCCTGCGGAGCAACAGTCGATTGCGATTTTACTTCACTTCTTTACGGGCTCGTCGGAAACTAGGGGCTCTTCGGGAACCAAAATCAATTCGACCACCATTGATGTTCGCTTCTTGGGCAGACGCTCCTCATACGGCTCAAACATCAGTCCCGAATTGTCCATAGAGCTTCGGATTGAGATGTCGATCATCGCATCGCCAAAGTTGGCTACGCAGACCAGATTCCCCTCCTCGGCCATGTAGTAATTCGTACCATCGCGCTGCTTGAACATCCGGCTCCCGGCAAAGACGAAGTCGGCCACCAGTTCGCGCGGCTGGCTTTGAGAAAAGAACGATTCGATCGCCGCCTGGTAGGTTTTGTCCGAACTGCGGGCGAGAAGATTCGTCTTTTGCGATTCAGTCATCCGCCCAAACCAGATCAGCTCCTTCGTATTTGTGTCATAGCGAAGATCCCCCCGGTTATCGATCATCAGCTCACTCGGAACCGGGTCGATGATCGCCGTGTAATAACGGGAGATTGCGTGGCGGACGAGTTGCTGGGCCCGAAACCGCTGCGGGCGGCCAAAGTCGTCGGTCCAGCCGACCCAGATGTCGAGCTTCTGGCCCGTCGGCGGAGCGTAGTCGGGTTGAAACGTCGCCGGTGATCCCGGCTGGGCCCCGATGGCCAGGAGTGCCGCGTGAATCACCTGAGCCTCGGCGTCGACCGCGATAATCGACTCGTGTTCTTTCGTTTGGGCCTTGCAGATCAACATCTCCAGCAGCCCATCCCGGCGACAGAGCTCACCGCGCAGGATAACCTTCTTGTTGGCCACATCGAGCAGAACTGTGCCCGCCGGGTTCAGCGGCTTGGCACTCGACGAAGGGGCGATCTTGAGCGATTCCACACGCGGCGGTGGCGGGGGGATCTCGACCGTTTGTTCTTGCGCCAGGGCTGATGTTGATCCCGCAAGGACCATCCAGAACAGGCATTGAATTCGCATCATCGTTCTCCAGGCAACACCGCACGGTCAGCAGGACCACCGTGAATCTATCTCGTTTGAGGGCCGTTTCCAAGATGCTGCCCAGCATTCCAAGTCGCCAGGGCTTCCAAGGTGTGCCAAGACCACGGATTCCCAGTGTTTCCCGCAGTCTCAAGAGACAGAGGTGGAACCACGGAACACACGGAATACACGGAATACACGGAATAGAACCCGGAGGAAGTCGTTCGTAGGGCGGCCACTTTCCGGATGTCACATCCGCGAAAGACAGACTTTCGCCCCTCAGCGAGACGTTCAGATGATGCTTGGTTTCCTCTCTTTTCCGTGTGTTCCGTGGTTCAATTTCCGACTCTTGGAAATGACATCCCGGCTTTGTAAAGGACTATGATCAATCCTCCGGAACGCTGTGCAGGTCAGGTAACTTCCGTGGCTTTCTCGCCTTGGCAGCCCAGTCCCAAGTCGATGCCGCGAAGTGCGACTCTGGACCTGACGGCATCACTCCTCCACGACCACATCCCGTCCGCGAATCTCGCGGAACTGCGGACTCCGGACGATGGCCTCAACAGCCACGCCGACACGGTGGTCGTGCTGATCGAGTTGCTGCTGAATCTCGGTCAGCAGCGGTTCGTCCGACAACAGGACCGCGCGGCCCAGCGAGTACCCGAGCAGCTTCTTCGTGAACTGCCGAACGAAGGCGGCGCGGCGGGTCGTGCCGA
>JAYSVZ010000783.1:0-3085 GCA_043718305.1 Planctomycetota bacterium
CTGATGGCGAGATCCTCGCGTCCGTCGGAGTTCCAGTCGAGGCGCGCCATGGCGCGGGCGAGCCACCGCTTCTCGAAGTAAGGGCCGAGCGACTTCGCCTCGACCGGTTGGAATCGATCGGTACGCCACGTGAAGAGCTTCGGTGGCATGCGGTACGGCCGACCACTCTGTTCGAGGTTCTGGAGATGCCCGTTCGCGAAGGCAATCTCCATCTCGCCGTCCAAGTTGGCATCGAGGAACTGCGTCCCGAAGCCCAGCGAATCGAGCGTTGTTTCGAAGAGCCCCACGCGGCGCGTTTGGTCCTCGTAAAACCCGCTGCCAACGCCGCGATAGAAGACGTTCGCCTCGGCCAGGAAGTTGGTCAGGCAGGCCTCCATCTGTCCATCGCCGTCAACATCGCCCAGGGCGATCCCCATGCAGCCTTGAGCCTTGCCTGATTCGCTGAGCGCGAGGCCGGTCGGCACAGCTCGTTCGCGTAACCGAGGTCCGGTGGCCTCGGCGGAGGGAGCGAAGTAGAAGTTCGCAGTGGTATCGTTCGCAATGAGCAGCGAAAGCTTTCCAGTACCATCCGCACTCCAGGCAACAATCCCCAGCCCCTTTCCATTCGGCACGATGTCGAGCATCTCGGCTGTGGCATCGCGGAAGTGACCGGCTCCATCGCTGAGCCAGACGCGGTCGACTGCTCCGTCAAAGTCGAAGGGCATGCACATTGTGGGTGTGCCGTCGGGGGCGCGGCAGACTTGCTCGAAGAGCTTCTCGCCCGCGAGGTAGTTCACATCATAGATGTCTGGGTGACCATCACTGTTCAGGTCCGCGATGAGGCAACTCGTCGTCCAGCGGTCATCGGCCAGCCCGCTGGCGGCAGTCACATCGGAGAAGGTTCCATCGCCATTGTTAAGCCACAGTCGGTTGATCCCGATCCCCGCGACATACAGGTCGGGGAAGCCATCGCCATCAATGTCGCCGACGGCCACCCCCTGGCCAAAGTCATCCTCCATGATGCCTGCGGATGCGGCGATTTCGATGAAGCGCTGGCCCGTGATGTTGCGGAACAGGCGGTCACCGCGGGCCTTTTCGGGAGCGATCAACGGCCCGCCGCCTTGTGAATAGAACAGATCGGGATGGTGGTCCAAATCGTAGTCGATGACCCCGATTCCGCCGCCGGTGATCTGCTGCATTCGGAGCCGAGGCTCGCCACGCGTTCCATCATCGAACTGAAACGCGAAGCCAAGCTGGTGGGCCTCTTCCTGAAAGGTCGGCGGTGGGTTCAGTGTCTGGTGAACAGGGGTCGAGACCAATGGCTTCGCGCGGTCTCCCGTCGTGCGGACCGGTAGCGGGTAGACCGACCAGTCGATCGATCGGGCGGGGTTCCGCGTTGGGTCAGTCTGCTCCAGTGCGAGGCTCGCATTGTTCGGCAATTGACTGAGCAACGTGACCACGCGCGGATCGCGCGGAGCCAAGTCGCGCGCGATGCCGCTCCAGGCGACCACTTCCCACAGCCGTCCCGCGCGCTCGAAGCACCCGATCAGATCGAGCAGATCGTCAATGTCGGGAGTCTGCCCCGACGAGAAGCAACGGTTCAGGGCCACTTCGAGGGCGTCGAGTTGAGCCAGATGAGTCGCCATCTTTCGGGACTCTTCGGCAGCCCCTTGGCGGGCCAGAAGACGCGACAAGTTGGAGACGGCGCGGCGCGATTCCGGGGCCAGTTGGACCGCCTCGCCGTAGCAACGAATCGCCGAGCGATCATCGCCCAGATGCTCCGACAACCCAGCCCGCGCGAGCCAGACCTCCGCATTGCTGATGCCAGTCGGAAGCTGTTGCTCCCAGGCCAGCAGGGCCTGTTCGTCTTCATCGAGAAAGAGCCGTTGCCCGAGCGCGCCCCAAGCGGGGGCTAAGCTCGAATCGCGCGTGACAGCTTGTTCCAGGAGGGTTCGGGCCTTGACCGCATCGCGGGCTTCGGCGGCGTGCCACGCCAGCCCGAGCAAAGCGGACGCCGCATGCGGTTCGGCCTGAGCCCGCTGCAACAATTCGGGGTCGCTGATGACCCCCCGCTCGCGGGCGATCAGCATGAGATGGTCGGTCTCGACGCCCGCCCGAATGAGGCGGAGTACGGGCTCGACCGCCTCTCGTCGACGAGCGGTCTGGCCCAGGAGCCGGGCGAGGCCCTCGTTGCCGACCTTGTGATCTGGCTCGATGGCCAGGAGCGAGCGGTACGCCGCTTCGGCCTGACGCAGGCGAGCCAGCGGATCGTGACACGTCTGCGCGAGCAACTCATGGCACCGTTGATGCCACTCTGAATCGCCAGCCGGAACTGTCTCCAGGATCGCCACAGCCTCCTCGGGGTGGTTCTGATTCAGAGCACATTGAGCGGCGATCAGCGCCGCTTCGGTGAGAGTCGAGTCTTGCGTAAACGCTGCGGAAGCGAGGGCCTGCGACTGGGCGTAATGCTCGGTCGATTGGAGTAAGCGGGCCTTGTCGAGTTGCGACTTTGGCGAGGACTGACTTAGGAAAAACAATCCGCCGACAGCAGACAGAATCACTGCGCCCACGACCAAGAGCCGCGCCCGTTGCGGGGCGATCGGGGAGGATTCGTTCACGGCGTCTGAGCCTTGGCTGCGATCGATTCGGCCCGAGCGGTCACCGGACCAGGAAGACCATCAATCCAGCTCGTGATTGTGGGCCGGCCCTCGACGATTTCCAGCGTGGTGTCGATCGGCGGGGCCTCGATCCGCGTCCCGGTTCCACTGGGCCATTCGACGCGCAGCTCGCGGACGGCAGCGGTCGAACCAAGGCCGAACTGCACGACCCGCTCGTTGCTGGCCATGTATCCATCGCCCGCCAGCAAGTATTTGGTCCAGGTCCGATTGTTAGCCGTGGTCACGATCAGCTTGGCCCCGATCGCATCGCGGTTTGAGACGCTCCCATGCAACTTGACATTCAAGTAGTGTCCGGCATCGGGGGTGGTGTTCGTCACCAGTGCGGCCCGCGCGGCGATGTTCGACACGGCGATGTCCATCAACCCGTCCTGGTTCCAGTCGAGTCGCGCCAGCCCGCGACCAAGCTGCTTGCGTCCGAAGAAGGTGGT
>JAYSVZ010000784.1:0-9233 GCA_043718305.1 Planctomycetota bacterium
AGCGGCAGACCCTGGGTCAGTCATCCCGAAAGCCCATCAACCCCAACGGGGTTGCGTCAGTAAGTCGGACGCAACCCCGTGGGGGTTGAAACGGCTGACATCGATCGAAACCCCAGGGTTTCCCGCCGCGCGGGCAACCCTGGGCGATGGGGCGAGACCCCGTGGGGGTCAATTCACCGACGTTGGGGACGCATACACCCCCGCAGGAACCGCTTCCCGCGAGATTGGATTCTGGCCTTCCCAAGGCTAGAATCACGCCTTGGCATTGACCGAGTCAACTGGTTTTCACGACTCGGTTGAGGATGGCGGACTCACGATGACGTCTGATGGAGTGCCAACAGCTCCGAAGGCTGGAGAGCCGGGGGCGGTGGTCGCGCGGGAGCGCACATGAGATGGACGTGTTACTGCGGGGCTACTCGGTGAATGCACCGACGTGGTTCTACTTGTCAACGCTGCTCATTCTGGCAGTCTTCTACCGATTCAATCGCATCTGGTCGCTGCGGAATGCCGACCTGTTGCTGCTGTTGTTGGCTGCGCCGGGGTTGCTGTTTGTCGGGAACCCGTCCACGCAGCAGTTGGGGTATATCTGGCTGTTCAGCGTGTCGGGGCTGTTCATGGCCCGGTTGCTCTTTGATCCGATCTTGCAGCGGCGACCGCAGTTGGGGCAGAACCTCAACAACAGTGGGTTGATCTTTCTGTGCGGCTGTGCCTTTTTGTTTCTGTCGACCAAGGCGATTACGGACACGCTTCCGCGTTCGACGACCGTCACGGTGGAACAGGCTGAAGCCCTCCTCAACCGGGTCAGCACCCCTCAACTTCCGCCGATGTCGGGTGAACCGGCCCCTGGACCAGCGGCTCCGCTTCTGGCGGCCCCCGTCGGATTCGTGTTCGAGGAACTCGCCGATCGAATTCTCGCGATCCTGGCGCACGGAGCGGTCGTGGCGGGGCTGATCACCGCTGGGAAGGTGCTCTTCGGAGATGTCCAACTCGGCCTCGCAGCCGCCACGCTCTATCTGTTGCTGCCCGGCACCGCGTACGGCGTCGGACGGTTTAACCACGTCTTGCCAGCTGCGTTGATCGTCTGGGCGCTGGTTTGTTACAGAAAGCCAATCGCCTCGGGCATCCTCTTGGGTCTGGCTTGCGGGGCGATGTTCTTCCCCGTCTTTCTACTCCCGCTCTGGTTCGCCTTTTACGGTCGTCGAGGGAGTCTGAAGTTCGGGGTCGCACTGGCTGCTGTGGCCCTTGTTCTGGCGGGGAGTTTGGCTCTGACTTCGCGGGATAGTGACACGTTCGTGTACAAGATTCTCGGTTCAATCAATCTGGAGGTGCTAGCCTTCCGATCGGATGGGAATGGCGAAGGGTTCTGGAAAGAGGCCGAGTATTTGTCGGTCTACCGTCTTCCCGTGATTGCGCTCTACTGCATCATGCTGGTGGTGCTCACCGTATTACCAAGGCAAAAGACCGTCGAGCATCTCTTGTCGCATTCGGCAGCGATCGTTCTGGGAACGCAGTTCTGGTACACCCAGCAAGGCGGCGTCTACTTCCTCTGGTATCTGCCGCTGTACCTGATGGTGGTCTTCCGACCAAGACTACTGCACCTGACTCCGCCGCACACCGCACTTGATGTCTCGGTGGCGATCAAAGACCGCAAACCGGCTGAGGGGACACACTCAGCCGGTAGCGTTCGGTCGCAGTTGTACCGATAGGTAATCTCGGCCTGGGGCGACTAAGCCAAGTGGGGAATAAAATCCCCTGTAGGACGGCCTTTCCTGGCCGTCCAATATCGTCACTCGCGAGGAGACGACCTGGAAAGACTCGCCGGACAAAAGTCGAAGATGCGTGGGCTTTAGCCCACGCATCCCTGAAGATAATGCTCTCGCGTGGGCTAAAGCCCACACTACAGGGACTTCTGTCGGGCGCGTCTTTCCTGGCCGTCCAGTAACGTCACTCGCGAGGAGACGGCCTGGAAAGGCCGTCTTACGGGGAGACTATTTTCGCCCGCTTACCTAATTACGGTTCAACTCTAGAACGCGAACCCGCCACCGATGCTGAAGCCCAGCCCATCACCACTGAGCCGGTTCGCAAGACCGCAACTGACAAATACCCCTTCATGGGGCCACAACACAATGTCGTTCATGAAGACTGTGTCTTGCACCCTCAGATTCGGTTCCAGTTGGAACGTCATGCGGTATCCGATGAAGTCCCAGAGATCCATTTCAAAACCCAGATTCAGTAAGCGTTCGGCTTTTTGGTCGCTGTACTTTCTGTAGGGTTCAGGCCCGGTTCAGGCCCCCATCCCGGAACCGAGGTGAATCGATCGTTCCACTCCTGAAACTCGATACCGATCTGTAAGAATGGTCGAAGCGGATCGCTCTCGGAGGGATACACCGTCATTCCAATTGCATACTCATTAAAGTTCGTTTCGACTCGCGAGAATGGACCGAAATCACCAACGGTATTGAGCTAATCCGCCCGTGTGCCGTCAAGCCCCTCATGGGTGTATGCAAAGAACAAATCGACATCAATCGTGGGCACCAAGTCGAGTGATTTGGCATGCAGGTTGAACAGTGCATCCATCCCCTGAATAGAATCGTCGTAGCGGCTTAAGACCGGATGCTTGTTGGGAGAGTGGAGATAACGGAAATGCGCGTAGTGTTTTCCCAGCAGGCCCAGATGCTCCGAACTCTCTGGAAAGTCGAAGATCGATGCTACTCGGTCTGTGGCCTCGGCAGGCACATCATCGGCCCATGCGGATGAATACCGCGCCAGAGGGCTAACCAGAACCAAAACAGTGTGGCCCATCCCAGGACGGTTCGCATGCTGCATCGCCTTGCTTGCGGACTCCGCATCGAATGCGAAAGAGTTCAGTCGGCGGTGTATCCACGAATGCCATCCGGCAGTCAACAGGGCCTCTGGAGTCCCACTTGTTTTCGTGGTCAAAGCACAAGGCAAACCAGCTAATCAAGAGCATTACGGCAGTATGTGCCGATGACGGGGCCGAAAAGAGATTCGTGACACGGGCAACCCGGGCGATGAGACGCGACACGCACAATTCGAGAGTCGTCTCGCCACTCTCCCTCACCCCCTGCTCCTCTCCCAAAGGAGAGGGGAGCCGGATCGTGCGTGCTGACCGCTGACGGCTCAGGGAACGAACGGAAGACATACTCCGAAGCTCCTCTAAAGGGCGACCGCAACGCTCATCAAGACAGAGCTTCCAATGTGTACCAATACCAAGAATACCCAGTGTTTCCCGCAGTTTCAGAGGCAGAGAATTAACCACGGAACACACGGAACTGAACTTGGAGGAAATCGTTTGTAGAGCGGCTACCTTCCGCGTGTCACATCCCCAAAAGAAAGTCATTCGCCTCTCCACGGGACGTTCGGATGACGCTTGGTTTCCTCTTTTTTTCCGTGTGTTCCGTGTGTTCCGTGGTTCAAATTTCTGGTTTTGGAAATGTTATGAAGGCTGTGATCAAACATCCGGCACGATGTGCTGGCAAGTTGAATTCCGTGGTGTTAGCACCTTGGAAGCCCTGTTCATCAGGCATGCCCCTCACCCATCTGTGATAACAAGTAGTTCTGGATCCCGATCTTCCCGATCAAGTCGAGTTGCGTTTCGAGCCAGTCGATGCTCTCTTCGGTTTCCCGGACGATCCGTTCCATCACTTGCCGACTGGCTGCGTCATGTTCGTCCAGGCAGGTCTGTATGGCGGCGTTGTACGTCCGACTGGCCTCGGTCTCGAGTTTCAGATCGTTCTCCAGTTGCTCCTGAACACTATGGCCCACCCGGATTTGGCCGTAACGAGCCATCTCCGGCACCCCGTCCAGAAACAGGATTCGATCGATCAAGAGTTCCGCATGCTCCCGTTCCTCGACCGACTCGTGCATGTGGTGAGCGGCCAACTTCTCCAGCCCCCAGTTCTGGCACATGCGACCTTGAATCAGGTACTGATTGATCGCCGTCAACTCGATCGTGAGACCGGCATTCATGGCCTCAATGACCTTGGCACTCCCCTTCATGATCACTCTCCACCAATTTGACATTTTGTTCGGGACTCATCGCCAGCAAGGTGCCGATCGGTCATTCCGATTCTAGAATAGAAATCGGGATTGTCGACGGCGGTTTCTGTCAGAATGCTGAGTTGAACGTGCGTCGCAATGCGAGTGAGAGCCGCCACGAGACTGGGTCTCAGTTTCGCTGCCCCTCACCCCCAACCCCTCTCCCGGGATGCCTGTTGAAAAAGCCCCGTGGCACGGGCGTCCCGCCCGTGAATCCCTGGGAAATCGCATGGGCGAGACGCCCATGCCACTGACTTCAACAGTCTGCCCCGAGAGGGGAGCCGGATCGGTGTGGCTGATCGGTGAAGGTGCAGGGAGCGAACTGAAGACCAATTCTGAAAGTGCCCCATGTCTCAAATGCTCTTCGTCTACGGCACCTTGAAGCGCGGCCATTGCCGGGAGCATCTCCTGGCGGGCCAGAGACTCTTGGGATCAACCCGAACCACGAACCATTACCGCCTGTACAACTGTGGGAGTTATCCGGGCCTGGTGGATGCCCCCGGTAACGGATTGGCGATTCAAGGAGAGCTGTGGGAAGTGGATGCGAACTGCTTGCGGCAACTCGACCTCGTCGAGGAGATTGATGCTGGACTCTACTCCCGACGCGGGATTGAAGTGGAGTCGCTCATCGAAGGCTCCGTGCAAGCGTACTACTACGAAGGGCCGATCACCGGGCTGGCCGACTGTGGTGACTGCTGGTGAGCGCAGCTCAGCGCAGCTCAGCGCAGCTCTTGAGACCAAATCATTGATCGCGGCTGAAGCATTTGCCGAAACCGACCACTGACCACTGAAGACCGCTTTCGGCCCTCGGCTCAGAACCCACCCGGGAAGGAGAATGTCACGACATCCACGATCTGGTTGAATGTCGGACTAATCGCCAAGCGGACATAACGCCGGTCCGGGGAGACGACAGCGCTGGCTGCGAGCGACGCTCCTTCGCGGATGGAAGTGATGTTGGGTCTAAATCCGATGGCGGACCCTCCTGCCGGGTTTCGTGCTCCGCCAGCGAGTCCTTCCGGAGGGGCTCCGATTTGTCGCGATCGTTGCAGGTCGGAGATCACCGCTCGATTGCTGGACCCCGTGGCCCGCGGCAGGGGGCGATTCGCCAGCCGGACGGTTCGCTCAATCTCTTCCCGGGTCGGAGCGGGCGGGAGTTGTGAAGTCGTCCGGCGTTCCTGTCGGCGGCCATCTTCGACGGTGATCGTGATCGTCACCTCTGTTTCCTTGGACAAGTTCACACTGCGGGTGATCTTCTTCTCCTCAGAGGTTCTCGCGTGCGTCGTGATCGTCAGGATCGCTCTCTGGCCGACGAGCTTTAGCATGTCGCGTTTGACGGTGATCTTGTAGTCGCCCGAGAACCCCTCGGAACAAATGTAGTCTTCGTGGCAATCCTCGGGAGTCGGGCCGTATCCGTCACCCAGGTGGATCCCGCCGCCCACCCCTTCGCGAGCTTCGTAGGTGCAAACACCGCCAGCGGGATCCTCCACGATCAGATCGAGGTCAGCTTCTCCACTCCAATCGAGTCGGACCATCACATCCCGCTGACGGGCACTGAGGGCTGCACTTTGAAGTTGGGCCAGCTTCTCTGGCTGCTCCAGCTTCATCAGTTGGCGTTCCGCATCGATGAGCAGGTCTTCCGCTTCCTGGTGCAGGGCGGCATGGCCGGGGCCCCACACCTGTCTCAACGTCCCACACGCGGCCCACTGGACTTCCTCCGGATCGCGAGTCTTGGCTGCGATGCGAAGCCCCATGGCGTAAGGCTCGTGCCGCTCTGGGGACATCCGGGCAGCCTGTTGATACATCTTGATGGCCGATGCATTCCGTTCCAACCGCGATAGATAGGCTCCCGAATACATCATCGATTCGAAATTCACGTTTCCGAAGTCGGCCATCGACAGGACGACCCGCTCGATCTCCTCCTTCGTGTATTTCTGCGTCTTGCCGCTCGGATCGAGGGCGAGGTTTTCGAGTTCCATCGACATGGCCAAGGTCTCGTACATCCAGGGTTGAGATTGCCCCTCGATGATGGCGGCCTCGAGCGCCCGAATCACCTGCTCGAAGAGCTTTTCCTGGAGCAGGAAGTCGATCTGCCGACCGACATAGTCCGGCTTATATCTTGATTTGGCAAAGAATGTCCGCCACTCATCGCGGCTGGTGTCGCGGGATACCGGAAAGCCAATCAGGGGCTTGAACTTGGCCACGGGGGATGTCCCCGGCTGACCCGGTCTCACGAGCACTCTTCCAGGGGGGGGAACACCAACAGCGGGCTCCGGAGTGACCTCCGGAGTCCGCTGTATTGGTATCGCTGGCTTGACTGCATTCCCCCCAGTTTGCGGAGACTGCGCAGTCTTTTTCAGTTCAGAGGTTTTTTTTTGCTCAGATCAGCTTGGGGGACGGACTTGGCCACCGGGACGCTAAACATACCGCCCCCGCCGCCTTGCTGCTGTCCCTGACCCCCTTGCTGTCCCTGACCCCCTTGTTGACCCCCTTGTTGGCCACCCCCCTGGCCTTGGATCGGCGCAATCGGAATGACGAGGTCGCCGACCGGATAAACCCGAGTCGTGTACTTCAGGTCAGCGTCCTCGACCGTCGTGATTTTCATCACTTCGTCTTCGAGAATGTATGTCAACTCGGTGTCGTTGACATTCTCCAGAAGCAACTTGAGGGCACTCCGCAGCGTAATCCCCGAGACCGTCAGGGCGACCCGGGCTTCGGCATCGAGCCCCGCGTCGGTGAGGGCCTGGGTATCGAGCCGGATGGGGATACCGTGCTGCTTCGAGATGAAATCGATCGCATCGGTCAACGTGTTGTCCGTGAACTCCAGAGTGGTCAAGCCATCGAGAGCCTTCTTGATCTTTTCCTCGTTCGGGCTGTCCTTATGCAGGTCGACCGACTTCCACTTTTCCCGCTTCTGAGTGATCCACTGCCACTTCTCAGCTTTGGGGTAGCGGACGGGCGGCTCGTCGGGGAACGGCACATGGGCCAGCTCCACTTCGTACAGCGTGGCCAAGAAGCGGTCATAGCGCAGCGATCGCAGGTGTTCCGCCTTCGACAACTGGCCCGCCGCTTCCGCCGCGAACACTGTCGCCGCCGCCGTCGAAGATTCCGGGAGCAGTGATTCGATGATTCGGGAGACCGATTCGGCCTCTTCGAAGGCGTTCTCGTCACCGTGATAGCCGTCTTGCATCAAGGCCCGAACACGATCCACAAGCTGTTGCAGCTTCTGATCCTGCTCTGCGGTGTAGTCGACGATTCGCTGCTGAGCATCTTGTTCCGCGCGCCGCTTTTCACGGGCCTGGATCTGCAACTGCAGCGTTTCGACCTTGTTCTTGATGTCCTGAATGGACGAGTTGACTTCTCGCAGGAGTCGGTCTTTCACTTCGGCATCAATGTCCGTGGCCGACTTGATGGCACCGCGGGTCGTTTCCAGCAGTGACAGGGCTCCTTCCGGGCTACTGTTGACGGCTCGCAAGGCGTTCTGTTTATCAGTGGCCAATTGCATCTGCAACTTTTGCGCGCGGGCCTTGCGGCGGGCCTCTTCCTGCTGAATCGGGGAGAGGTCCAGCGGCTGCTCGCGGTCCTTCAGTTCTGGCGGTGTTTCCGAGGCCGGAGCATCGGCTGCTGGAGCATCCCCGGCTGCGGGGGCGGGAGCTTCCGCAGCGGGCTGCTCTTCGACCTGGGCCACTTGGATCAGTTGGTTCCCAATTCGGTTCTTAACACCCACGGCATGGATGTTGTCCGGATCGATTCTCTTCAATTCGCGGTTGAGGGCCTGAGCCTGTTCGAGATCACCCCGGGCGATCGCCTGCTCGGCGGTGACTTCCAGACGTTCGACCTGTTCCACAAACAGATCTTGTGCAGCCCCCAGAAGCTCACGGCCCGCAAACGGAACGACCAGACCATTCGAGTCGACCGCTTGCTGCCAGACACTCGCGAGGTAGTCATTCCCGTCGCGGAACTGCGGTTGGGGAATCGACCAACTGAGTTTCCCCTGCTCCGTCATCACTGAAACCGAAGCTCCGGGGGACCAATGTCCGCGAGCGAGATAGACCGATTCGCGGTCTGACCGGAGTGGCAGCGGTTGCTGTGGCAGGACTTCGGTGTCAGCCCACTCCACTTTGAGGGACTTCGGGTAGATCACCGGCAGGTCGACAGCCGCCGCGAGGCGTCGCCCCAAGACCGCGGCGTCCACGGTGGCATCGTCGATGAGCGCGATCCCGCCGGTCCCCTGGGCCAAGGTGCCCAGCAGTGCTAGATCCTTGTTAGCCCCAATAGCAATCCCGTGGAACGGGACATGGCGGGCTCGCAATTCAGCGATCGTCTCGCTCAGCTCTTGTTGCTGAAGGAGCTGCGCGGTACTCATGGCATCGCCGATGTAGATGATCGATTGCTCACGGTTCCCGTCGAGCTGAGTCGCGACGAGATCGAGCGCCTGCATCAGGTTCGTGGCCCCGGCGGGAAGTCGGTTGTCGAGGGCTGTCAGTGCTTTTGTGGCCGCCTCGGAGGGGCTGACAAACCCACCGGTCATGGAGGTGGTCTGAATGTCGACCGCGTAGACCTGCACCCGGTCATGAGCGGGCAGATCAGCCAGCAGTTCCTTCAGCACGCCCAGCGACATTGTGCGGTGTTCGCCAATCTGGCTGGCCGACGTATCAATGAGAATCGCATGATCGTGCGGGACCGCGATGGCTGCCTTGGCGGCGGGAGCCGACAGCGTGACCGCGTAGTAGTTGTGTCCGTCGAGGGCCTGGTGTCCATAGAGGACGGCATCGACTGCAGGATCGGCTGCATAGGAGGACGAGGCCAGCGCGAGGCTGGTCAGCCAGGCGAGAGCATTCACCTTGAGGGAACGCATACTGTGACTCCCGGAAAAACCTGCAATGGGTGAGGGACCGCAAGACGAGATCGAGTGTGTCCAGAACGGTCATTTCGAGGAACGCGAATCCCTTCGCGCCGACTGGCAGTCTATCACCTCGTTCGACCGCCCCCCAAGCAAAATCTGTTCGATTCTGCGCACAATTCGTCACGAACCCGGAGAAGTCTCCCCTCCGGGTGGCATGATCGACATGCATGGAGCTTTCGGACTGCTTACTTCACTTCGAAAGGCGAACTGTCCTTAGCGAGTGAGTATTTCGCGCGATCCGCCAGCACCTTCTCCAGACGGGAGCGGGAGT
>JAYSVZ010000785.1:0-3057 GCA_043718305.1 Planctomycetota bacterium
CGACCGCATGGAGGGCGGCCGCCAGAACTTCGAGAGCCAAGGCTACGTCTTTAAGTCGCTGCTCACGATCGAGGACTTCGGCATCAAGCCTCCCGTTGCATAAGGCGTGACGAACAGGGTGAATCTTCGGCCCGGGAGTCCCCAAATCCGGTCAGGCTGATTCGATTCTCCCCGAATTCGATTGCCAGCTCGAATTCCATGACGTACTCTTATTAGGTACAACCGACCCCGAAGCGGGTACAGGCATGAACTCGGAATCTCTGGCCACTGTCTTGTTTTCCAAAGCACGCCGGGCAGTGCTGGGGTTGACCCTCAGCCACTCGGACCGGGCGTTCTACCTTCGTGAAATCGTCAAGCTGACCGGGCTGGGGATCGGGCAATTGCAGCGTGAGTTGGTGCAATTGACAACAGCGGGCATCATCCGCCGCTTCGAGCAAGGTCGGCACGTCTATTTTCAGGCGGACCAGAATTGCCCTGTTTACGACGAACTACGCGGCATCATTCTCAAGACGGTCGGAGTGGCCGATGAGTTGCGTCGCGCCCTCACCCCGCTGCGAGACTGTATCCGGGTGGCGTTCATTTTCGGATCAGTCGCACGAGGCGAAGAGAACTCGGGCAGCGACTTGGACGTGATGGTCATTGGCGACGTGACATTGGCCGAAGTCGTGGAGGCCATGCGAGACTCCGAAGCCGCCCTCCGGCGACCGGTGAATCCCACGGTCTATCCAGTGAAAGAGTTCACCGCGAAGTTGGCCGCGAGGCAGCACTTCTTGACGAAAGTCATGACCCGTGAAAAACTATTGCTGATTGGAGATGAGCATGACCTTGCAGCGTTATTTTGAGATCAGCTGGATTCGTTCCCATCAAACCTCGCCCGAGGAAATCCGCGATCTCCTCGCGATCGCGGATCGCGACATCGGACAAAGCCAGATCCCGGGGCTTGGCCCTGAATGGCGATTCGGCATCGCATACAACGCCGCGCTGCAACTCGCCACAGCGGCACTGGCTGCGGCGGGGTATCAGGCGGAGAGGCAGAACAAGCATCAGCGGACGATACAATGCTTGGCGTGGACGATTGGACTGCCCCCAGGGGAAGTCGCACTGTTAGATCTTTGCCGTCGAAAGCGGCACACCAATGTGTATGAACAAATTGGTGCCATCTCGGATCAAGAAGCCACGGAAATGATTGGAATTGCCCTGCGGTTGCAGAAACAAGTGATGGCTTGGTTGCGGAAACAGTATCCGAGCTTGATGCCTTCATCAAAGTAAGACGTGGGAGGTGCCCAGTACCGTTTCATCTGGTTCCCAAGCACCGCCTGGGAACCCCTCCCCGTCGGATCGCCGATTCCTATGCGAGCCTTCAAGCGGATCGGTGACTTCAAACACGAAGTTGGTGAAGGTCAGCGGCTGTTATTGCACAAGGTGGCACACTGAACGAGTGGCTTCCTCTCACAATATATACGGACCTCAAGGCTCGTTCTTTGCTGTTGAAGCGAAACGTATTCCGCATAGGCAGGGGGACGAAAATAGTCTCCCCGTAAGACGGTCTTTCCAGGCCGTCTGGCCTTAAACACCGATCATGGACGGCCTGGAAAGGCCGTCCTACGGGGAATTTTGCCTTAGTCAAACTCGGGCCGGCGGCGGCAGAGTTGATCTTTGAGCCGCTGGACGATGCTGCTGTGCATTTGACTGACCCGCGACTCGGAGAGGCCCAAGGTCTGGCCGATTTCCTTCATCGTCAGTTCTTCGTAGTAATACAGAATGATGATCAGGCGTTCGTTCCGGTTCAGCCCCTTCGTCACGAGCTTCATGACATCCTTTTTCTGGATGCCGGTCGTGGGGTCTTCACCCTTGGTGTCTTCGATGACGTCGATCTCGCGAACGTCTTTGTAGCTGTCGGTTTCGTACCACTTCTTGTTGAGCGAGACGAGCGAGACCGCGCTGGCCTCCGACTTCATCTTGTCGAACTCTTCCAAAGTGATCTGCAGCTTGGATGCGAGTTCGATTTCGGTCGGCTGGCGTCCGGTTTTGGCTTCAATCTCTTTGCGGGCGGCTTCGAGCTTGCTGGCCTTGCTGCGGACGAGGCGGGGCACCCAGTCCATGCTGCGGAGTTCGTCGAGCATCGCTCCCCGGATTCGAGGAACGCAGTAGGTCTCGAACTTCACGCCCCGGTCGAGGTCGAACGCATCGATGGCGTCCATCAGACCGAACACGCCTGCCGAGATCAGATCGTTGAGATCGACCCCATCCGGGAGTTTCTGCCAGACTCGTTCAGCGTTGAACTTCACGAGTTGGAAGTAGTTCTCGATGAGACGATTCCGCAGCTCGTCATTCGGTGCAGCCCGATAGTCGAGCCAATACTGCTGGATGTCTTCAGCGCTGGCCTTGATGCTCATGAACGTCTCCGTGATGCGTCCGCCGGAACTCGTTTCCAGCGCGGCCGCGGTCGTTCTCGAAAGAGTGGCTGGGCGACTCTGCGAGTCGACGCAGCCACCGATGTCGGGAACACCGGCTATCAGATTGATCGGCATTTCCAGGTCTGGGCTTCGGAAGAATTCGGAAATTCGTTGCGACCGCCACGTTTTTACAAACGCTCAAGTCTCGAGCAGTTTCCGGATTGACCACCCATCTCAGACAGGGAACGACGAACGGGGATGGTGAGGACCAGAACCAGCACGTTGCTGGCTCGGCCTCGGAGTCAGACGCCAACACTGATTGGCGTCTGGTGTGCGGTTTCAATGCGCCCAGCGATCACGACTTCGGTATCGCGAGGGATCTCGGCTTGGCTTAGCACCACCAGCGGGGGCCGGAGATGCTGTGTCAGTTGTCTCATCAAGGGCCGCAATTCAGGTCGACAGACTAAAATTGCTGGAAGCCCATGCTCCCGCAGGCGGCCCGCTTGGTGTTCGATGGTGTCGAGAACGCTCTGCCGTTCGCGAGCGGGCCAAGCTGCCATCGGATCGCCAGCAGCATGCCGCGTCAGGTCGGAGAGTTCATCCGCCAAGTCTCGATCGATGGCGATCGCGACGAGCTTTTGGTCCGGTGTCTGGTAGGGAT
>JAYSVZ010000786.1:0-3054 GCA_043718305.1 Planctomycetota bacterium
GGCTTTCTGTACAAGTGTCGCACATTATGACAACTCGTTGGTCTCGATCACGACCGGGTCGTGCAGGTAGTTCCCATCCACCGGGTAGTTGCGGAACTGCATCGAGTAGTTGGCTTCGAACCACTTCTGGATGTCGGGGACGCAGGCTTCGTCGTAGGTCGGGGCGACGTGGTGCAGGCGGCCATCGACGATCTTTTTGATCTCGCCATCGTCGACGATCACCTCGCCCCGGACGAGGACGTAGCGAGGGAGTTCGAACATCTTTTGCAGGTCGTCCTGCGGTTGGTAGATCGTCACATCGCCGTCAGCTCCCGGGCCCAGATGACCCTTGTGTTTCAGACCCAGCATCCGCGCGGGGGCAGCGCGGGTGATGATGGTGATCTCGCTGAGGGTGTACTCGCGGGTGATGTCCTTCAGGGTACACGAGGCCAGCACCTTGGCCGGCACGCGGGCCAGCACCTCCTCACGGCGCGACCGGTCCATGAGTAATGCAATGATCTCTGGGTAGGCCAGGAACGACCCGCCGTTAGGGTGGTCGGTGCTCATCGCGATCCGCCACGGGTCTTGCGCCAGCAGATACCACTCCAGCCCGATCGCCCATTGCAAGGCATGCACGAACGACTTGTCGCGGTACTCCACTGGGACAATCCCGCAACCGCCTTCCATCTCGGTATCGGCACTGAACCATTTGCGACCGAACACCTTGTGCAGGTAATACCCCAGCGGCCCGTCGCCCGTCATGGAGGTCGTCGGTCCGAACATCACCTGCCCCACGTCGAGGGTCAGGTTCTCGTGCGTATTGAAATAGTCGACCAGCTCCGGCACCTTCGAGCAGAACGTCGACTGCTCATCCGGGCTGCCGCCATAGCTGTGGAACTGGATGTGGGTCAGGTGGCCGCGATGGCCTTCCAGAGCTTGCATCGTCTCGAGCGTGGTCGTCCAGTTCCCCGGCATGCCGAGGTTGTTGCAGTGGATATGCACCGGGTGAGGGAGTAGCAACTCATTCGCACAGCGGGCCACCTCGCGGATGATTTGACGAGGGGTCACGTTAAACCGGTCGACATTGTCATCCAGGCCGGAGACGTTGTGGCCGCCTTGCTTCCAGACCTCGACCCCGCCCGGATTCACCAGCTTGCAGGCGTACCCCTTCGACGCATTCAGCAACCAAGCGATGTACGCCTTGACCCGCTGCGGCTCGTTGGCCGCGATCTGCTTCATGATGTAATGGTTGTTCCCCATCAGGACGTAAAAGCCCTTGTCGATGATCGGGGTGTCTTCGAACTCCTCGTGGACATGGCGGGCCGCAATGGGAGGCACTGCCGCGTCGAACGCGGTCGTGTAGCCCAGCCCGGCATAGAGGTAGCCGGTGGCGAAGGTACTGGGCACGCTGCCGGTGGTGCCGGAGCGCTGGATCAGGCTCCGCTGGATCTTGGGTGCGTTGCGTTTTTCTTCGGGCCGCATTTTGCGCGCGGCGTTGACCTTGGGCCCGGCGATATGGCAGTGCATGTCGACCCCGCCCGGCATGACGACCATGCCCGTGGCATCGAGGGTGATGTCCCCCTTGGCTCCCGGATCGAGGGGAGTGGCAATGATCTTGCCGTCCTGGACCCACACATCGCGGACTTCACCGTCCACGCCGTTCGTCGGGTCGTACACCTTGCCGCCGGAGATCTTCAGAAGTCCCATGTTCACAGGTCATCGTTGCGGTCGCCTTCGCCGGGATTGCGCCCCGGCCGGGAGTTGCCTCCAAGATGGGGGGAATCATAAGTCGAGTGGCCGTTCGGTGTAAGCCGGACCGTGGGCAGGTTATCAGTCGTCAGTCGTCAGTTCTCAGCCAGAAGGGGCACATCTGAAATCAGTGGATGGTCTATTCCGCCACCGCAGAACTGAAGCATCACCCGAAGCAACAGTCGTCATGTTTCCCTCTACCGCCCCGAAGGGGCAGCCACAAACCAGCCTGGGGCAGAGCGACCAACGGGAGCGCCGCCCCAGGTTTCCGAGTCCAAACGACCCCAGCCCTGAAAGGGCGAAACAGAGCTGAGCCGCACGATGTGCCGCCCTTTCAGGGCTTGCCGAACCAGCGGACTCGATTCCCAGGGCGTTGCCGGCGTTGCCCTAGGCTGGTTTGTCGGTGCCCCTTCGGGGCGGAAGAACGGTTCAGGCAGCACTATCCGGCTCCCCTCTCCCCCCGGGAGAGGGGCTGGGGGTGAGTGGCGAGACAACTTCCGAATTGACTCAGCCTGAGTGCCGAATACTCAGGCTGAAGACCAATGGAAAAAGTGCCCGAAGCTGACTGGCGGGAAGCCTATCCCACGGCTGGCCGATCATCCCAACGGTGCGGTGAGTCCCGCGACCAACCCTTTCAAGGCTTCGGCATCATGTTCGGCCGTCAAGGAAATCCTCAATCGTGATGTCCCCTTCGGCACGGTCGGCGGGCGGATCGCCGGGACCAGATAGCCGCGCTGGGCCAGTTCAATCGACAGGCGGACCGTGGCCTCCGGGTCGCCGATGACGAGGGGGATAATCGGACACTCTTCGTCCCCGGGGGGCGATTGACCGATGGTCCGTAGCAAGGCACGGAGCCAGCGGGCGAGGGAGCGAACGCGTTCACGTCGCTCCGGTTCGGCATCGATGATCGCGAGCGCCGCTAGTGCGCTGCCGCAGGCTGCGGGGGTCAGGCCGGTGGAGAACATCTGGGTTCGAGAGCGGTTGCGAATCCAGTCGCAAACGGATTTCGGACCAGTGACGAATCCGCCTTGCGAGCCGAGGGCCTTGCTGAGGGTGCCGACAGTGAGAATCGTCGCCTTTCGCTCCGCGAAAGAGCGTCCTTCGCTTCCAACAACGCCATGCATCTGTTCACACAATCCGCGTCCCGTGGGGCCGTATAGCCCCGTCGCGTGGGCCTCATCCACCACGAGCATGGCGTCGAACCGGGTTGCTAGCTCACTGAGTTCACCAAGCGGAGCCAAGTCCCCGTCCATGCTGAAGACGCTGTCCGTGACTATCAGTCGGCGGCGCGACGCGGAAGAGTTCGCAAGTTCTCGCTCCAATCCC
>JAYSVZ010000787.1:0-3052 GCA_043718305.1 Planctomycetota bacterium
AGGGTTGTCGTAGCTACCTTCGCCAGAAGGTGGGCGGATGTGATCGGTGTTCGAGGTTGCCAGCAGACTTCCGAAGTCTCCGAAGACTTCGGAAGTCTGTCCCGTTCGTCGGACACGGGTTCTGGGAGCCCACGTTCTGGCGAACGTAGCTACGGCGGTTAGACAATCCGCAGGTCATCGACCATGCAGCATCTTCGCACACGGGTGAACGTGAGCGGGTTGGTCACGCCTTCGCCGGTCGGAGTGGCGATGCTGAAGGAGAGGTAGCCTTCACCGCCCAGGCCCAGACCCGCTGGCGAGGCCCCGTTCTTGATGAACAGCGTCGTGTCCATCGCGTGGGCCATGATGCTCATGTTTCGCACGTTGCGAGAGTGGATGATCGCGGTGTGGCGGAATCCGTGTTCGAACTCCACAGCCAGGTCGACGGCGTGCTGGAAGTTCTTCGCTCGCACGAACGGGACGAAGGGCATCATCTGCTCTTCGGGGACGAACGGGTTGTTCGTGTCGGTCTCGCCGTACAGCAGCTGCGTTCCGGCGGGGACTCGCAGGCCGATCTTCTCGGCGAGAACGGCGGGGTCTTTGCCGACCAAATCGCGGTTTAGCACCCAGTGATCGCCCGGCTTGGGAGGTGGCGAGAAAGCAATCTTGGTCAGGGCTTCGATCTGCTGAGCATTCAGCCGGTACGCTCCCTGCCGTCCCATCGACTCCATCAGGGAATCGAAGATCGGCTGCACGGCAAAGACTTCCTTCTCGCCGATGCACAGCAGGTTGTTGTCGAACGCAGCTCCGGAGATGATCGACTTGGCCGCATTGTCGATATCAGCGGTCTCGTCGACGACGACGGGTGGGTTCCCCGGTCCAGCGACGACAGCCTTCTTGCGGCTGGCCATCGCAGCGCGGGCCACAGCGGGACCGCCGGTGACACACAGCATCTTGACTCCACGATGCTGGAAGATCGCGTCGGCGGTTTCGAGGGTCGGCTTCTCGATGATCGTGACGATGTTCTCGATGCCGATCGCGTCCGCGAACAGCTTGTTGAACCGCCGCACTCCCTCGCAGGCGATCCGCGCTCCATTCGGGTGCGGGTTCACGACCATCGTGTTTCCGCCAGCCACCATGTTGATGATGTTTCCGGCCAGCGTCGGCAAGGAGTGGGTTACCGGAGTGATCGCTCCGATGACGCCGAACGGAGCGTACTCTTCCACGGTCAACCCATGGTCGCCACTGAAGACGTTCGACTTCATGTACTCGGTGCCAGGGACCAGCTTGATAATCTTCAGCTTCTCGATCTTGTGATCGAGGCGCCCGACCTTCGTCTCTTCGAACTCGGCCCGTCCGAGTTCATCGGCCTGTTGCTCGCACATCGCCTTGACGATGCGGCAGACCTCGGTCCGAGCAGCCATCCCCTTCTTACTCAATTGAGCAAAGGCTTCGGTGGCCGCTGCGACGGCCTCGTCGACGGTCTGGAAGACGCCCCAGTTCCCGCCGCCACCGGGTCGATAGCCATGGCCGTTACTGGCCGACACCACAGGGATGCCGTTGGCCTTGGGCTGAGGAGCAGAGCCGGGAGCAGGCCGCTTGCCGAGTTGGGCAAGGACCTGTTCGACGACAGAACGGATGGCGGTTTCGTTGGTTTGCATAGTTGTTGACCTGGGGTTCAGGTGGTGTGATCGGTGTGCTTGGCTGAGTCGTGCAGTGTTGAGGTCGTTTGATTCAGGAGATTGTGTTCATCCAAGAGATCGTGGTAGCGAATCAGAAGGTCGGTTCGACGATCTCCTAGGAGGATCTCTGTCAACGAATGGAAACTGTGTCCGATTTTCACTCCAACAATGAGACTGATGAGCCCCGAGACAAAGACGTAGAACATCAGTTCGGGGACATCGAAGACCATTCCTGGAGGGGCGTTTGGGATCGGAGGAACAAAGAGATTCGTAAGATGCCAGATCGCTACGAGCGACACTGCGACGAACAGTAGCCCCATCCATTTCCACCGCTCGAATGACTCCGACGACTTCCGAAGCTGCTCAACGAACTCCTTGTCGCTAGTCGGCTTAGGCAGCAGTGTCCAGAAGGAGTCTGCCTTCGCGGTCTGTTCAATCGGTGCTTGTCCATCCTCCTCGTGTGGCCAGTGATTGCGTGACATCTCGACCACATTCTCCGGGAGCTGACGACGTTCGGCTCGTCCGTGGGATAGGCTTCCAGCCTGTCATGCTTGGAAGAACCGACAAGCTGAAAGCCTATCCCACCGGTCGCTCCTCCTCATGAGCCCCGTTCTCGTCCAGCCACTGCTCGATCCGCATCTTCGACGGGATGTGGGTCAGCATCAGGCCGAGGAGGAACACCGCGATGGCCAGTGACCACCAATTGTGTTCTGCCATGACTGTGTACAGGACGAAGAACGTGGCTCCTTCAAGGAAGGCCACCGCAATGACAGTCTTGATCGTGTAGGCTTGCAGGAACGTCGGGCGGTCGCCGTTCGCATTGCGGGTCGCGAACTGGGCCACTTGCGACGGAATCACGAACGCCATGATGGTGTTCGTAAGGGCCATTCCAGCGGCCATCAGACTCAGCTGCATCTCTTTCGCAGGCTGGTCAAACGCCCCCGAGATGAAGACGACGTATCCTCCGAAGAAGAGGCAGCCCATCATCATCGCCCCGATGATGATCGTCAGCAGCGTCGCCACCTTGCCGGGATCGGTCACCTTCGGATAGGCCTGATAGCCAAAGAACTGGGACATACTCGGGCCTCCTTTCTCGGAACGCCCCGGGGTGGCACCCCAGGGCTTTGACTCTCTTCACTGATGACTGACAACTGACAACTTCCCTTACTCGTGATTCTTGAAGATCGTCACATCCCCCACCGTCACTGTGTCGACGATCCCGATGATGGTGCAGTCGATCGGCAGCTTCTTGGTCTCTTCGGTGAAGCGGGCACTGGAGCCTTGGACGATCAGCACCACCTCGCCCTCCCCTGCTCCGACCACGTCGACGCTGATGAACGACCGCCCGGTGCCGACCAGTTCCCCCTTGGTCTTCTCATTGACCCGCAACG
>JAYSVZ010000788.1:0-9150 GCA_043718305.1 Planctomycetota bacterium
ACGCCCCCCCTCCCCCTCGCTGCCCCTCCGCGCACCGGGGTCAGGGGAATTCCAGCACCCCAGAAAATCCCAGCCCATACTTCAACAGGCCGTGACGCCTGCCGAGAGACACTTGCTGGTCTGGATGCTGGAGCACGGTGTTCCCGAAGCGCGGGAGTTTCTCCCGCAAGTCGACTTGGTGAGAGTGACTCCCTGGCGATGTGAGTGCGGTTGTGCCAGCATCAACTTCGTGATCGAAGGGGAGAGTGAGCCGACGGGTGGCCTGCGGATCTTGTCGGATTACCTCTGTTACGGAACCGATGAAGACTTGAGCGGCATTTTTTTATTTGAGCAGGACAGCAGACTCGCCGGGATCGAAGTGTACGGTCTCTCGAGCAGCGCCCCTCAGAGATTGCCCCTACCGGAAGCGTTACGCCCCTTCTCCGCAGGATAAACCTCTGTGATGACAAGGCAACCAGCAAGTTGCATTCCGTTCATCAGGTCAGCCCCCTGACCCCGTCACCCGCCGCCGTTTCTGAAACGTGGCAATGTCCCTTTAGACCAGCCACGTTTCCCCTGAGCGAACGGCCACGAGTCACGATTCAAGGGGAGGAAGGGAACTCCGGATCTCGGCTAAGCGAGCCAGCGTCCCGTGTACTGTGGTCCACGTCTGGATGTAGTCCCAGTCGAGCGAAGCAGATTGCACCGCGATGACTCCGAGAACATCCTCCATGTCTTTGCTGCGTCCCCACTGCAGCTTCATGATGATGACATCCTCTGCCGTGGGAACGAAGACTTGGCGGTTCATCATGGGAAGCGGCATCCGAACTCTTCGCTCGAATCGCTGGACGTCAAAGGGGTCTTGGCTCAATTGAAAGAGTTCGATCACAAAAGAACTGTCCCGAATGTGAATCACTCGTCGAGTCGTTCCGGTCAACAATTCAAACGACAGTTGCGACTCCATCCGAAACTCGTCGCCCAGCGCGGCAACGGCTCGGTGGACATCGGCGATCGAAGCGGCGACAACAAAATCCGCATCATAGGTCGAGCGAGCAATCCCGTAGAAACTGCTCGAGAGCGACCCCACCACCATGTAGGGAATGCTCCCCGCTTCGAAGACCTCGACCAGGCAACCAACAGTTTGCATGCCGTTCATCAGCTCGGCGTCCCGTCATCAGGAATCGGGATGTAGATCCCGTGTTCTTCCAGTTGCCTTCGAATCCGAAGTCGACGGTCGAGTTCAGCAGCAATCCCGGCCTCGTCCAGACCGGGGTGCTGGGTCATGATTCCCGCACGCATGGTGGCAATGGCCAGATCATGAAGCTCGAAACAGAGCGCCCACTTCTCACTGGGAGTTTGCTGACGAGCCCGCAGAACCTTCTCGCGAAAGAGGGCCTCCGCCAAGTCTGCGTGGGCAGGTTCCATGAAACACTCCAGTCCTGATCCGGAAGACAACCACGACGAGTCTACCGGATCCGTCACCCGAGTCATCCTCAAAAGAAAATTGACCACCGGGGAGACTTCAATCGTCATACCACGTTCCGGCGGCGCACTTTCGCGGGAGCGAAAGGCGACTATCGGATCACCGCTTCGGCGTCGGCCAGTTCTTCACGCCGGCGGCCGTAGCCGTGGTTTTGGATGAGGGTGCGGGCCTTCGCGAGTTCAGCCACGGGATCAATCCCCTCATACCCCTTCATCCCTCCCCCTTCCGCCTTCATCCTTCCCGCGAAGCGGGCCCGGTGGAGGTGGACATCGGCGAGGTACAGCGGCATGGGGGTGACGGAGGCACAAGCTGGATTGAAAGGTGAGCGTGCCATCTGTAGCCTCTTGTTGTTCCACAACTCACACGCTCAAGACAGCGTATGGGCTACCACGCATGGCGGGTTGACCAGAGTCAACCACTCGCAAGTCAGCCGTCTCCCTCACTTCTCGAAGAGGAATTCCACAAGTGCCCACCCCTCGCAACTCGTCACGTCGTCAGTTCCTGCAAGGCATCGCAACTGCGGGAGCCGCCAGCATTCTTCTCCCGTCACCGGGCCGAGCGTTCGGTTTTGAATCGTCGAGCGAGCGTCCGGTCTTCGCGACGATCGGTTTGCGGAACCAGGGCTGGGCGATCACCAGCAAGTCGTTTGGCTTCGCGGATTTTGCCGCGCTCGCTGATGTCGACGCGAACGTGTTGGCGGAGAATGTCGCCAAGGTGGAGCAGGGCCAGGGCAAGAAGCCTGATGCCTACAAAGACTACCGCAAGATCCTGGAGCGGAAGGACATCGATGCGGTGATGATTGCCACGCCTGACCACTGGCACACGAAGATTGCGGTCGAGGCGATGCTGGCGGGCAAGGATGTCTATTGCGAAAAGCCGCTGACGTTGACGATCGACGAAGGGAAACTGATCGAGAAGATCGTGACGCAGACCGGTCGTGTCTTTCAGGTTGGCACGATGCAGCGGACCGAGATCGACCAGCGCTTCTTGACGGCGATCGCGCTGATTCGAGACGGTCGCATCGGGACGGTGAAGAAGGTGACCTGTAGTATCGACCCGATGGAGTCGTCACCCATGATTCCGGAAGTCGCTGCCCCCGAGCATATCGACTACGACCTGTGGCTCGGACCCGCTCCCAAGGTTCCCTATCGGGCTCTGGCTGAGATGCGGCAAGGTTACGGCGGCGGAGTGCCGCTCTACAGCAACTGCCATTACTCGTTCCGGAACTGGCATGAATACTCCGGCGGCAAGCTCACCGATTGGGGGGCCCATCACGTCGACATCGCCTGTTGGGCACTCGGTGCGACCGAAACCGGACCGAGCAAGGTCTCGCCCGTCGATTACAAGCTGGCGGTCGAGTACAAGGAGGGACATCCCACGGTCGCCGATCGTTACAACATCGCCACGCAGTTCACGATCCGTGTCGACATGCCCAACGATGTCGAGATGATCATCACCAGTGAAGGGGACAACGGCATTCTGTTCGAGGGTACGGAAGGTCGGATCTTCGTCAACCGGGGCAAACTGACGGGCAAGCCCGTGGAAGACCTGAAGGACAAACCGCTGCCGGACGGAGCGATCGAAAAACTCTACGGCGGCCCGGTCAGCGCGAACCACACCGCCAACTTCATCGAGGGGATGAAATCGCGGAAGCAACCGATCTCCGATGTCTGGTCGCATAACCGCATGCTCGAAATCTGCCACCTCTCGAACATCGCCATGCGTCTGGGCCGCGACCTCCAGTGGGATCCCGTCCAGCGGGAGATCATCGGCGACGCTCAGGCCAACTCGTTCCTCGCGCGCGAGAACCGCAAGGGATTTGAGATCGACATGTAGTGTTGATCGATCGATGAGCGAGGTCGCACCGGTGGCCGCATTGGGCGACCGGTGTGCCAGCGGCACGGGAAGTTCGTCGAATCACTTTCGGCACGGACACACCCCGTAAGCCACAATCGCCCAACCGATCATCAACAGCAGTCCGCCGATCGGTGTGATCGCTCCCAGCCATGTCATCCCCGTCAGTACGAGAATGTACAGGCTCCCGGAGAAGATCAGCGTCCCCGCAAACAAGCACCATGCGGCCGCGCGTAACGCTCGATTCGAACCTTGCCGGATGAGTATTCCCACTAGGATCAGCCCCAGGCCCTGCCCCAACTGGGAGTCAGCTGCCGTGCGAAAATCGCCGACATACTTTGTGACACCGGGAACGATCTGGCCCGCGACAGACTTGGTGATCCCCTCGTACTGCGGACCAATTGTGCGTTCGAGGCCGTGGGCGGCCCAGGCACCCAAGCCGATCGCGATGCAGACCAAGGCTGCTCCGACGGTGGGCCAGGAATTCGATGACTCGATACAGGGGGTGGACATGAAGCGGCCTAGGAGGAGGGAAGAGTCGGGATGGCAGAGATTAACCTTGGATGGAATGATCGTTCAACGGCCTTCTCGACTTTGTAACGCCCAGCCTCCGCAGCGAGCCTTGACGTGAGCACTCCCTGGTCAGCAGTTGGTTCTTCACCGCAACCGGTCGCCCCCGAGCGGCTCCTCGTTTTTGCGAAGCTCCCCGAACCGGGGTGGGCGAAGACGCGATTGATCCCGGCCATCGGGGCGGAGGGGGCTGCAGCGGTTCAGGCGGAGTTACTATCGCGAACGCTGTCGATGGTCGAGAGATTTCGGCTCACTCGTCCGGCGGGCAGTCTCGAGATCGAGGTCTGCTGGACCGGCCAGAGCCCGGACGGTTTGAGTTCCTACAAGCCGCTGGCCGCTGCCCATTGGGAGCCGCAAGAAGGCTCGGACCTTGGGGAACGACTGGAACGATCCGTCGCGCGCGCCTTTGAGTCGAATGCAAAGCGGGTCGTGGTCATTGGAACTGATTGCCCCGATCTCGATGCTGCTGGCTTACCGCGGGCCTTCGAGTCTCTGGCGAAGCTCGATGTCGTCCTTGGTCCGGCGACCGATGGCGGTTATTACCTGATCGGATTATCACAAAATGCCCCGGCACTTTTTCGAGGAATCGACTGGAGTACCGAACGGGTTCTCGCCCAGACGCTCATGATCTGCCAGCGCGAGCGATTGTCGGTGGCCCAGCTTCCCGAACTGTCCGATGTTGACCAGCCCGAGGATCTGCTGCACCTTCGCCGACTCGGGATCGGCACGGTCCATGATGGACTCCCACGACAAGTGCGAGACCGTATTTCCATCATCATTCCCACCCTGAATGAAGAACGCTCGCTCCCCTCGGCCCTCGCTCCGCTCATCGGTCGTGAGGGGATCGAGGTCATCGTCGCGGACGGCAGTAGCACGGATCGGACGGCGGACATCGCTTGCGAGTCCGGGGTCCGACTGGTCACCACGCAACGCGGTCGAGGGCGCCAGCTCAACGCAGGCGCGGCTGTGGCAAGTGGCG
Source organism: Planctomycetota bacterium (assembly GCA_043718305.1). GTDB lineage: Bacteria > Planctomycetota > Planctomycetia > Planctomycetales > Planctomycetaceae > TH-plancto1. Next base: position 4,866 of record JAYSVZ010000788.1, read on the forward strand.
AGGTGCTGCTGTTTCTGCATGCCGATTCTCGCCTTCCGGAGCAGTTCGAAGCGCAAATCTGGTCGACACTCAACAAGGGACAACTCGCAGGGGCGTTCCGTTTGCGGATCGATGCCCCGGGCTGGGGGGTGCGGTGCGTCGAGTGGGGCGCGAACTTGCGATCGAAGTGGCGACAACTGACGTATGGGGACCAGGGCTTCTTTATGCGCGCCACCGATTTCTACCAGATGGGCGGCTATCGAAATTGGCCGCTGATGGAGGACTACGAGCTGTGCGGTCGGCTGCGAACGATGGGCGGCGTTGGACTAGCGAGTGGCTCGGTCACGACCTCGGCCCGTCGGTGGTCGCGGTATGGGGCCTTTCGGAATACGCTGATCAATCAGGTCTGCATCGCCGCCTACCGACTGGGTGTGCCGCCGGCGTCGATTGCGAACTGGTACTATGGGAAACGCTAAGCACCGCTCGATCAATGACTGTCCGATAGTCGTGGATCGCTCCGCGATCCAACGTTGGTTCGCGGAGCGAACCACGACTATCATTTGTCGAATGGTCCTCAGCGCGGGATCAATCGGCGGTTGGTCGGGGGCGCAGGTAGATGAAATTCTTACCCAACCGGCCCCCATAGTTGCCTGCGGAAATCTTTCGCAGACCGAGGGTCGACTGAGCGGCCTCGATGGCGGCTTCCGTGGCCTTGGCGACCGTTTCGAGGTCATGGCCATTGATGATGATCTCGCTGATGGAGGTCACCTGATCCGGGACTTGCGATGCCTCCGCGAGTTTCGTTTTGAGCGTCGGGCAAAACGGATGGTTCGTGCTGGCAATCAAGAACGGGTAAGCACTCCCCGCTTTGGACCCACTCGACGCCACACCCCCGGGGAAAGGAAGGATCACACCCGGCACGCTTGACGCTCCAACCACCGAGCGCTCCGCAGCCTCTAAAGCGGCATCGACCGACTCGGCGAGGAACCAGAGATTTCCCCCCATGATCCCGTCGCGGAATCCAAATCGCCGGTCGATCACAAACTCTCCCATCATGATCGGCAAGACCCAGACCCGCCGGCCGAACCGCTCGGCCCGGAACTGATGACCATCGCCGAACAAGGCGATCTTGCGGCCCAGTTTGAAATACCGCTCCGTATCGAGCAGGTTGAAACACGCGGTCGTCGGACAGGTCAAGACGTTCTGGCTGAGCCGGGCGAGCAGCACTCGCTCCAGGTGGGCTTCGCGGTCTTTCTTGAAGCGAGGCACATGGAATTGCACGATCGCCCCGGGCCGACCATCGGGCGTCGCGAACGATTCATCACCCCCCGGGCCCACATAGCGGTCAAGGCCTGCTTCACAGTCGCAAAGGATCGAACTGCTGGCGTGGCCCGTCACGGCATCGAGCGCATGGTCTAGCCAGCGGCGATCGCGAGCCGTGATCAGGACTTCCGCGTAAGTGCTCCGAAACGCTTCGGCGTAGGTGTCTTCAATCTCCACAGTCACATTCGATTGCACAGGCAGTTTGGATTGCAGGGACATGACACTTTCGACAGGCACAGGGCCGCAGTTCACCGGGATGTCATGATGCCCTCTTGGCAGGCCTGAATGAGGGGCGTCGTTTGTCGGGCCTCTTGCCACAACGGAGGGAACGATAGCGAGTGGGGAAGAGGGTGTCAGTCGTCCGGGTTTTGTTTTCAGAGCAGTGCTGACGAATTCCAGTGGCCGATGAGCGTTTCCGGTAGACTATGGAACCGCACCCAAGGTTGTGTGTGCATCAGGAAAGTAGCCTCCCATCCAAAAGAACCGATTGCGAGGCGACACGTCCCGGAGGATTGAATCACGGAACACACAGAATACACGGAAAAGGAACAGGGAGGAAGCCGTTCGGACGGCGACGATGGGGCCAAAAACGAAGCTGATCGATGACTGCTGGCGAGCCTTTCAGTCTCTATGCGAGACTTCCTTCCCGGTTCTTTTTTCCGTGTGTTCCGTGTGTTCCGTGGTTTAACTTTCTGCTCGGGGGAGCAGACCTCAATCGCCAGTGAGTCAGTGCCTTGGCACGATGAACCTCTGTGGTGGGGCGAACTGACTACTTTTCTGATGCCCCCCAAGGTTGCCCCCGGTCGATCGGATTGCGAGAAACCAGGCAAACGAGATAATCTTACGGGGCGGGTTGCAGGGCCATTCCTTCATGCATTCGCGTTCGGTCCAGCCACTCTCATAAGGCAGCACACATGGCCAGATTGATTCTTCTCGTGCAGGGTCAAGCCAAGACCTATGAACTCAAGATGGGGGACAACGTTCTGGGGCGGCTTCCGGAATGTGATATTCAAATCGACTCGAACATGGTCTCGCGGCGGCACGCGCGGGTCTTTCCGCAAGACGGCGAGTTCCTGATCGAGGATCTAAGCAGCGGAAATGGTTCGTTCGTGAATGGTCAGAAGATCGAGAAGGCCACCCGGCTCCGGACCAACGACCGCATCAAATTCGGACCGATCCTGTTTCGCTTTGAAGGGGATACCTCGGGATCGGGATCGGGGCAGCCCCGCGAAGACTCCTCCTCCTTGGGCCAGGTGAATTTCGACGGCAATGAACAATCCTCCACCATCACCGGTCGCGTGGGCGGCAATGCCTTCGACATGCTCGATGTGAAGCCGAGTGAAAAGCTGCGGGCCGTCCTGGAGATCACGAAAAGCCTGGCGGGGACGATCGATATCGACAAGATTCTCCCGAAGGTACTCGACACGCTCTTCGGAATCTTTCCGCATGCCGATCGAGGCTGCATTCTGCTGCTGGATGACAAGACCAAGCAGATGATTCCGAGGGCGATGAAGCACCGCCGCGCCGATGCAGACGATTCGGTGAAGCTCTCGCGAACGATTCTGAAAGCGGTGATCGATTCGAAAGACACGATCCTTTCGGCGGATGCTTCGAGCGACTCGAAGTTCAATGCCAGCGAGTCGATCTCTTCGCTGTCGATTCGGTCGATGATGTGCGCTCCGATGCTCGGAATGGATGGTGAGGTGCTGGGGGTGATCAACATCGACACTCAGAATCCCCTCGCTCAGTTTCGCAGCGATGACGCGCAGATCCTGTCCGCGGTCGCGGTGCCTGCCGCTCTGGCCTATGAAGGGGCCCGCCTGTTGCAGTCGTATATCGAGAAGCAAAAGCAAGACAGCGAGATGATCATCGCGAGCAATGTGCAACTGGCCTTGCTCCCCGAGCGGATGCCCGATGTCGAGGGGTACTCGTTCTTCGCCATGTATGAATCGGCTCAAGCGGTGGGCGGGGACTACTACGATGTGGTCCCCCTGCCGAACGGCAAGATTGCGGTGGCCTTCGGAGATGTGGCGGGGAAGGGGGTGCCCGCCTCGCTGATCATGTCGCGTCTCTCGACGGTGGTCCGCTCGGTGACCGACTTTCTGGACGATGCGGGGCAGGCCATCGAGAAGATCAACCGCCACATGTGCGTCCGGGCTGCGGAAGGACGGTTCGTGACCTTTGTGCTGATCATTCTCGATCCGATCAAGCACACGATGGCGCTGGTCAATGCGGGCCATATGTCACCGATCATTCGTAAACCCGATGGGACACTCGAAGAGTTCTCCGATGACATCGTCGGTGTGCCGCTGGGTGTTGTTGATGGTTATCCCTACGACGTGGTGATGCGCGACATCAGTCGGGGTGAGACATTTGTCATCTATACGGATGGTGTCAGTGAGGCGATGAATGCGGCGGGGGATCTCTATGGGATGGCAGCTCTGCGAAGCCTGGTCATCAAGCAATCGGGTGACACGCAGAAACTCGGCACGGCGATCCGCGCGGATGTCCGTCGGCATGCCGATGGGCGTCCCCAGAACGATGATATCACGTTGATGGTCTTTGGCCGCGATGCGTAGCGCATGAGCTGAACGACCCGCTCGAAGTGCAGCCCGCGCTCTTCGAGCAGTCGCGTTTACCATCTGTTGCGCCACTTTCAAGGCCACAGCTCCCGCAGAATGGACCTGCGAAGGACTCCCTGAAACGCAAGCCTGCCATCTCATTTTTTCGTTCCAGCGAAGCTCAGAAAATCGGTGGCCCCACGCTTTTCGACGCACGGGTTTTCTGCTCAAATCGGTTCATCGCCAACGGGTCGTTGTTGTTCTTACGAACGAGACCGCATGGCGATACTTCCCCACGACATCCCATGGTTTCTCCCGTCCCCTCGGGAGTCTGGACCTGTACCCCATGAAGCAACACCTCTGCGACCAATGTCGATGCCTGATCGACGGCCATCGCTTTTCGGTGCGGATTGAACTGCGCT
>JAYSVZ010000789.1:0-9140 GCA_043718305.1 Planctomycetota bacterium
CATCACCGGCTCTAGGCAGGCGGTCGAAAATCTCCCTGTAGGACGGCCTTTCCAGGCCGTCCCTTATACCGTCGGTTCGTTATCTGAATCCGGGAGGAATCGAGACGAAAGTCGGAGCTTAACGCAGAGTCGCTAGGGAAGAGCCTTCGCGCGGCCGTTCCCCTTGGCGGCTTTGCGTTGACCTCTTCTGAGTTGTGGAGAAAGGTCATACTGGAAAGACGGCCTTCTTCCGAAAGAACGGCCTAAAAGGCCGTTCTACAGGGTGGTCTCGCCGATTGTCCTTAGCCCACGCCCGCGTACAACGGTGCGATCACTTCCCCATTCAACAGCCGGTTCGGCCTTCCCAGCGGGTCGACGATCTCGGCATGTTCATCAATGCCAAGGGCCTGATAAACGGTGGTGCAAACATCCGCGGGGGTCCATGATCGCGAGACTGGATACGCAGCCTGCGCATCGGACTGTCCCAGGACTTGGCCACCGCGCACACCGGCACCCGCGAACAGCCCTGAGTAGACATAAGGCCAGTGGTCACGGCCCGAGATCGTCTGACCGGGGAGCGTGGATATTCGGGGCGTACGACCGAACTCGCCCATCACGACGACGAGCGTGTCCTGGAGCCGACCAGACGTTTCGAGGTCGGTCAGCAGCGCTTCCAGTCCTTGGTCCAGTTGCGGCAGAAGTTGATTCTTGAGTCGGCCCCAGTTGTCAACGTGCGTATCCCAGGTCTGGACGATCCCCATGGCGGCCTGAACGATGGGGACGCCCGCTTCGACCAAGCGGCGAGAAAGGAGCAGCGACTGACCGAATTTCGAGCGCCCATAGCGGTCGCGGGTTTCGGGAGATTCGCTCTGGATATCGAACGCTTTTGTGACTTGAGCGGAGGTCAGCAGCGAGAAGGCGAGAGCCTGCTGCTCCTGAAACCCGGCCGCCCGGCCTCCCATTGGATTCTCGCGTTCGAGGACTGCGGTCAGTTCCCTTCGCGACACGAGCCGCGTCGGGGAGACCTCTGCCGGGAGCGACAGCGAGTCGACCTTGAACTTGGGATCGTTGGGATCCTGGTTGATTTGCCAGGGGTCATGCTTCATCCCAATAAAACCCGCGTACTGCCCGGGCCACGTCAAGGCCCCCTCGATGAAGTAGTTCGGCAGTGACACCCCGCTTGGCACTCCGTCATTTCGCGGATGAAGGTAATCAAGGACCGAAGCCATGTTTGGAAAGTCGCTCCGCGACTGCACCCGATCGAGGTCACTTCCACCACGCGGGATCGGTGTGGGTCTTCCCGTCAGGGCCACATGCGTTGCCAGCAGGTGGTTTCCCTCGCCGTGTGTCAGCGTGCGGACCACCGACCAGCGGTCGATCATCTTCGCCAGCCGCGGCATATGCTCGCCGATCTGGATGCCGGGAACTGCCGTGTCAATTGCCGAGAATTCGCCGCGAATCCCATCGGGGGACAGCGGCTTGGGATCCCACGTGTCGAGCTGGCTCGGGCCACCGCTGAGATGGACCCAGATGACCGATTTCGCTCGGTTCGTAGTCTCCGCCCGCACCGGAACCGGGAGCGCTGCCCCCAAGACTCCGGCAGCCCCGACCTTCAACAGTCCGCGTCGTCCGATCGAAAACATCGGCCATCCTTTCGTCGAGAACCACGAGCAACTCGTTACGGCAAATGGAGTTGCCATCTGGCCACTCCCAATTCTAGCTCGGGATCAGCAGGTCAGGATAGGTCTCTGATGCGATATTCATCAATATCGGCTGATTTATTCGAGTTGCTGAATTCATTGAGTGTGAGACGCATTTTGCCCAGCCCCAGTAAACCAACGCGTATGCGCGTAAGCGAAGGCGAGTGTCTCTGAATCGTGCCCCTCGATACTCATCCTCCGAAAGCAACCTCCGAACGGGTCTGGGTTATTCTGCCTGCGGGTAGAAATGCCCCGCAGCTACGTTCGCCAGAACGTGGGCGAGTGGCGTGACTCGCCCACGTTCTGGCGAAACGTGGCTACGAGAGAAGGCCTCATTTCCACCCGCGCGGGGAATAGCAATCAAAGCTTCATCAGGGGGGGCAGGAACACACTGCCCCCCACCGCGAAGGCTGCGATCGCCGCCAAAAGCACAGCCCCAGCGGCGATGTCCTTGGCTCGTTTCGCGAGCGGATGCAGGTCGGGTTGGACGAGGTCAACGACCGTCTCGATGGCTGTGTTGGCGAGTTCTGCCGAGGTAACCAGGCCGATAGCGAGGGCTAATAGCGCCCAGTCGGTGGAGGAGACCTCCAGGCCGACGGCCAGCGCAATGGTCAGGGCTGCCCCAGCGCCATGAACCCGAAAACTCCGCTCCAAGCGCCATGCCTCTCGAATTCCCGAGATGGCGACGGAGAACTTTTCGGCCCAAGTGGAAGTCGCGTCGGGTTTCGCCATCTCAACTTCCGCTGAAGTAAACAGCCGCCATCACTCGCCGGGCTTACGAACCCCGATCGTCAACAGCAGATTCGCCCACAGGGCCTGGTCCCCCGTCTGGATCGTCAGGACATGTTCCCGGCTGGCGACGGCACTGTAAAAATCCCACTTCAGGATCGGCTGTAGCGTAATGCCGGAGTGATGGTTTTCAAAGATCCGCCGGTATTCGTTCCAGATCGGCGGATCGCCCTGCAAGGCGTAAGGGTCATCCGCCGGAATGCCCATCGTATGGGCCGCTTCGATCGGAATCGCCGAGAGCAGGGCCTCCAGCACTTGGCAGCAGTTGACCAGCCCGGGAGCAAGGTTCAAGCAGACCAATTCAGCGTTCGGCCCGAGCGTGTTGTAGGCCGGGTAGTTCCCGTCGGCGATCAGGATCTTCGAATGGTGTCCCGCTCGCCCGATGATCTGGTTGATTTGCGGGTGGATCAGACGGTGCTTGAGCATAGTTCGAGAACTCGACGGGACGTGTTCGGGAAATGCCAGCCATTCCCAACGGGCAGCAATGCTAAAGGTACGCTACATCGCCGACCTTCCGCTTTCAACAAACTACCCTGAAGTTTCGATTGTGGCCTGCAGCTTCCACCTGAACTGACCACTGAAAACTGACAACTCTACCCACCCAACTGCCACTGTTTGATCACATCGAGCGGGTAGACCAGCATCACCACATTCAATGTCAACGAATCGCGAATGGCTGCCATCATGAGCAGTTCGACGCCGACAAAGAACGCTGCCGACCACTTCCAGACGATCCGACTGGCCAGCCAATAGCCAGCCACACACGACAACACATCGCACAACGAGTTTGTGATCGAATCTCCCTCGTACCCCAGCGCGATCGTGGCGGTGCGATAGCGATGGATCACGAACGCCGAGTTCTCCAGCACCTCCCACCCGGCTTCGATCAACACACACGCCCACAGCCGCCACGCAGCCCCCATCCGATCTCGCACCGGCCATAACGCCGCGAAAAAAACCACCCCGTGCAGCACATGCGAGAACGAGTAGGCATCGAACATGTGCTGCGAGCAATGCCGACTGTCGACATCGGAAATCCACGGCGACCAATCGCCACAGCCACAGAACAAGGCCCGCTGCTCAATCGCCAGTCCGATCAACATGACGATAAGCGTCATCCCACTGGCGATCAGGGCGCTTCGCCAGGTTCGGTCGGGTTGTTCGGAGGGGGTGGTATTCATGGTCATAAAGTTCGAGAGGGGCTGCGGGTGAAGATGAGTGACGAGACGACTCACGAATTATCTCTGGCTGATGGTCGAATGCACTGACGGAAGGCGAGTTCGAATATTACTCTAAGTTCGGTGACGAGAATAAATGGACCCGTAGGACGGCCTTTCCAGGCTGCCCCTTCTACACAACTCGGAGGTGGACAACGCCAAGACGCAAAGACGCAGAGTCGCAAGGGGGGAAGTCTCAAATTCCGGCCACCCGTCGATGGAGAGCGAATGTTGCTTGCCCGACCCCGGCGGACTCGGGGGCGTTTTCCGGTGGTGTCGCTGGCGCTCAACCGCGCTCAACCACCGGCTAATCTCTGGCATCCCTCCAGGATGCAGCGAGACAATGCTCTAGCTTTCGCATAGCCTCGATTCTGACAATCAAGGCGAATGCACCCTCGGCGATCGGACCTGTCATCAGTCCCTCCGGGTGACATCTCAAGCGGCCCGCGATAGACTCCGATCAACTCTGCCGCATTCGTTGTGGTGCTGCGTGCCCGGCGGGTGGAGCTTCATTCGGGAGTCTGCGATGTCTTTGAATCGGCGGTCGTTCCTCGGTCGGGCTGCAATGGGTGCCGTTGCGGTGTCCGCCTCGCGAGTCGCTCACTTGCAGGCTGCAGAAGAGCCCGCGAGCAAGAGTCCCAACGAGAAGATCGGGTTCGCGATCATCGGAGTCGGCGGTCGCGGCGGCGAGCACATCAGCGAGTTCGCAGGGCGGACCGATGTCGACATGATGTACCTGTGTGATGCCGATGAGCAGCAGGGGGAAAAACGCTGCGGCGAGGTCGAAGTAAAGACCGGTCGTCGTCCCAAGTTCGTCAAGGACTTCCGCAAGGTTCTGGAAGACCCCAACGTTCACGCGGTCTCCACCGCCACGCCGAACCATTGGCACTCCCTGATCTCGATCTGGGCGATGCAGGCGGGCAAAGATGTCTACGTCGAAAAACCGGTCTCGCACAATGTCTGGGAAGGCCGCCAGGCCGCGATGTGGTCGACCAAGCTGAGCCGGATGTGCCAGTGTGGAACGCAGTCGCGATCGAGCCCCAGCCTGAAGGAGGCGGTCGCTTTTGTGCGCTCGGGGAAGCTCGGAAAGATCCAGTACGCGCTTGGCACCTGCTACAAGCCGCGCCCCTCGATCGGCAAGCTCGACAAGCCGCTGGAGATCCCGGCCTATATCGATTACGACCTGTGGTGCGGACCGGCTGAGAAGCGCGAGCTTTATCGGCCTCGGCTCTCCTATGACTGGCACTGGGACTACAACACCGGGAACGGCGACATGGGGAATCAGGGGATCCACCAGATGGATCTCTCCCGTTGGTTCCTCGGCGAGCAACAGCTCTCCCCGAAGGTCATGAGCGTCGGCGGTCGCTTGGGCTATGTGGATGCGGGTGATACCGCGAACACCCAGGTCGTCTACCATGACTACGCAGCCGCTCCGCTGATCTTCGAAACGCGGGGGCTGCCGAAGAAGGAGATGGACTACAAGGGCGGCATGGACTCGCACCGCGGTTCGACCGTCGGCGTGATCGTGCAGTGCGAGCAAGGGTATGTCGTGATCCCGAGCTACTCGGGGGCGGTCGCCTTTGACAACGACAACAAGGAGATTCAGAAGTGGTCCGGCAGCGGAAACCACTTCGTCAACTTCCTCGACTGCGTGCGGTCGCGGAAGCGGGAGAACCTGAACGCGGACATTCTGGAAGGGCACCTGTCGAGCGCTCTCTGCCACACCGGAACGATCTCGCATCGCCTGGGTCAGAAGATGACTCGCGAGCAGACTGCCGAAGCGGTGAAGAGCAACGAGCGGTTCAGTGAATCCTTCACTCGCATGGCCGACCATCTCAAGGCCAACGGAGTCGACATCGAGACCCCCTCGATCTCGGTGGGGCCCTGGCTCGAGATGGACCCCGCGACGGAACGGTTCACGAACAACGACGCGGCAAATGTGTTGTTGACCAGACCGTACCGTGACGGGTACGTCGTCCCAGAATGCCCGGTCTAAGAGGCGAGTCGTAGGACGGGCCCCTTTGGCCCGTCCGGTGGGTCGATGAGAGGTAAGACCGCAGCGGTCAGAATTCTTATGAATTCTGCGACCCTGTCATCTGTTGCGATGCACGACAGGCTGGAAGCCTATCCCACGACTGGCCACGGGTTATACGATCCCCGATTGCTTTGCTGAGATCAGCGAAGGAACCACTGACAGGCTGGCGATCGGACTGGCTGCGGCGAACACCCCGGAAGCCGAGAAGAGGTGCCGGATGTAGTAATCCCCCGCGCTTTTCCCATCGCTGGCCTTCACGATCACCGTGTAGGTTCCAGCCAGCGTGAAGGGCTTCAGCAACAAGTTATAGCTCGCAGCTCCGTTGGCGGGACCATCGTAGAACAGAGCCCCGGTGGGACCGAAGACATCTACCTCGGGAATGTAACCGGTCGTCGTGCGGGCCAATTCCAATTTGACGGCACTCCCCACCGTGGCCTGGAATGTGTAGACATCCAGGTCAGCGTTGACGAGCGTTCCAGCCTTGGTGGCACCACTGGTGAGAGCCCCTTCGCCTGCTTCCAGAGTGTGTAGACTTGGCACTTTGACGTAGGTCATGTTGTAGGTGCCAACCCCGCCCCCCTGGCCCGATTTGACAACGACGGTGTAGGTTCCGGTCTGCGTGAAGCTGTTCAGCAAGAGGTCGTAAGCTGCGGTCCCGGTGGCGGGGCCATCGTACACCAGTACACCGTTCGGGGCGAAAATATCGACCTCGATCAGATGGTTGCTCGTGGTGCTGGCCAGATTCAGAGTGACCGCGTTCCCGGCCGTCGCCGGGAATGTATAGACATCGATATCCGCGAGAATGATCGAAATGATCGGTCCGGTCTTAGTGACGCCGCTGATCAGTGCCCCCTCGTCTGGTGTCAGTACATGCGGTGCAGCGATCTGGACGTAGGTCAGGTTGTAATCACCAAACACGGTGCCTTTGCTGTCCTTCACGACGACGGTGTAGGTCCCGGTCTGAGTGAAGGAGTTCAACAAGATGTCGAACGACACAGCACCATCGACAGGACCATCGTAAACCAGCGCCCCATTGGGAGCGAAGATGTCGACTTCCGGCGAATAGAAGGCTGTGGTCCGGGACAGGTTCAAGGTGACTGCACTGCCGACAGTGGCCTGGAACAAGTAGACATCAACGTCGCCTTCAAAGATCGTTCCAAACTTGGTGACGCCGCTGGTGAGCTGACCTTCATCGGGGGTCAGCGTGTGTGTGGCGGAGACCTTGACGTAGCTCAGGTTGTAACCGCCGGGACTTGCGGCATCACTCGATTTCACGACAACCGTGTAGGTTCCGTTCTGGGTGAACGTATTCAGTAGTAAATCGTAGCCCTCAATGCCTGTAGCCGGGCCATCGTAAACCAGCGCCCCGTTGGGCGCGAAGATGTCGACTTCGGGTTTATAGAACTGCGTGGTGCGCGCCAGATTGATCGTTACGGCATCGCCCGTGATGGCCGAGAACGTGTAGACATCGAGATCACCGGGGATAATCGTTCCCGACTTCGTGACGCCGCTTGTGAGAACACCTTCACCCGCTGGCAGCGGGTGCGGATCAGCGACCTTGGCGTAAGTCATGTTGTAGTCGCCAAATTTCCCGCCATCGCTGGCTTTCACCAGCACCGTGTAGGTTCCGCTGAGCGTAAAATTGTTCAGTAGCACATCAAAGGCTCCCGGACCGTTGGCGACGCCATCGAAAATCAGGACGCCATTGGGGTCGAATATATCGACTTCCGGATAGTATTCCGTTGTTGTCCGGGCCAGATTCAAGGTCACCACTCCGCCCGCAGCCGCCTGGAACGTGTAGACATCAATATCCGCCGGAGTAAGGGTTCCGGCCTTGGTGACGCCACTGGTCAGAACTCCTTCGTCGACCGTCAGCGTGTGCGTTCCAGCCAGCTTGACGTAGGACAAGTTGTAGTTTCCACCCACGCTGCCCCCATCGGCGGCTTTGACGATCACCGTGTAGGTTCCCGTCTGCTGGAACGTATTCAGCAAGATATCGTACGAAGCTGTACCCGCGACGGGACCATCGTAAACCAGCGCCCCGTTGGGGGCGAAGATGTCGACTTCGAGTGAATACTGAGTCGTCGTGCGAGCCAGATTCAACGTCACGGCATGCCCTGGCGCAGCCTGGAAAGTGTAGACATCAATATCGGCGATCGCGATCAGTCCGGGCCGGGTGACACCGCTGGTGAGGGCCCCTTCATCGACCGGGATGGTGTGCGTGCCAGCCACCTTGACATAAGACAGAGCGTAGCCCCCGACACTGGTCCCCGTAGTGGCCGCTCTCACGATCACCGTGTATGTTCCGCTCTCCGAGAACGAGTAGAGTTGCACGTCAAAGGCTGGGGCTCCGCCATTGGCTCCATCGTAAACCTGCGCACCGGATGGGGAGTAGATGTCGACCGTCGGGTAAAAGTTGGCCGTCGTCAGGGCGAGGTTCAGCGTCACCGAGTTCCCAGGCACGGCCTGAAACGTGTAGACATCCTGCTCGCCGAGGGCACTGATCGTATACGAGTTCGTCTCGCCACTGACGAGCGCAGCCGACAAGAGCATGCGGCTTTCGATCGCCAAAACGTCCGTTGCGAGGGGGTTACGGCGTGATCGCCGCGTGGCCGTCCGACACAAACCACGGCAGTATTGCCACACGGTGTTTTGAAGAATGAGGGACTTGAATTGGCTCATGATCATGGACGTGACACCCACGGACACCGAACGACAACCATTGAACAATGGAGGAGGATCGATCACCCTGCCCCGGATCGTAGTTCCCCGAAGATAGGTTCGTCCACTATTTTGCTTCGCCTGAAGTCTGTCTGAAGAAAAACGGGAACCACGCTCAAGCTGAACCGAGGGGACTTGCTTGATCGTTGATCGGGGGTGGTTCTGCGATAAAGAATATCGGTCAAAACCATGGCACCGATTCTGTTCGATATGCTGACCGTATCGATTATTCTGAATGTGAGGAGAATCTTCAACCAATGGATCGCCTCGGCCTCACGAGCAACGGGAAGGTTCGCTGGTGATTCCGTGACAGGCATCGTCGGACAAATGGCTTTGTTTTCCGTCCCGTAGGGGCAGCCACAAACTAGCCGGGGCGGGGCGACCAAAGAGAGCGCCGCCCCAGGTTCTGGAGTCTCCAATGGCATCAGCCCTGAAATGGCGAACAGAACCGGGCCTCGACTTGTGCCGCCCTTTCAGGGCTTGTCTCGCATCCGGAACGATTCCCAGGGCGATGCTGGCGTTGCCCTGGGCTGGTTTGTCGGTGCCCCTTCGAGGCGGAAGAACGCTGCATCCCTGGGGCGGAGCCAGCCTTAACCCATGCTCACTGGTCAGCCAGTCTCCAGACTCGCTCTATCTGAACCTCGTCAAGTATCCGCACGGCGTTTTGAGTACCCGAGTTGAGCACTGGAGCAAGCCTCT
>JAYSVZ010000790.1:0-3040 GCA_043718305.1 Planctomycetota bacterium
ATGTTGAGAATGGTCCCTCATGTCGCTTGGTATCCAGGTCATCTCACCGACGAAGAACGAACGGCTCAGGTTAAGCTGGCGCGAGCGACGCTGGAAGAAACACCTTGACGTTTGGGCAGCCTCCATCGAACCCGGTCCAGCCCGCCGCTATGATGGTCCCACTTCGGTGGCGTTTCACTTCTTCTCAGGAAGTCCCGCGTCGACCGTTGCTCGCTGAGAACGACATCGGAGACGCTTGTGCCATCACCGCTGCACCCGCTGGTTCGGAGCCTCGAAGAAAACATCGCCTCGGCGATCCTCGGCAAACGATCGGCGATCCAACTCGCGCTCGTTGCCTTGTTGGCGGAAGGGCATCTGCTCATTGAGGACGCTCCGGGGGTGGGGAAGACCTCCCTGGCCAAGGCGCTCGCGCTGAGCCTGGGCTGCCGGTTTGCGAGATTGCAGTTCACTCCGGACATGCTGCCCAGTGATATTCTCGGCGGAAGTATCTTTCTGCCGAACAAGGGGGAGTTCGAGTTCCGCCCCGGCCCGGTCTTTACGCAGGTGCTGCTCGCCGACGAAATCAACCGGACCACTCCCCGAACTCAGAGTGCTCTCCTGGAAGCGATGATGGAGAAACAAGTCTCCGTCGAAGGGCGGACCTACCCGCTCGAACGTCCGTTCTTCGTTCTGGCCACACAGAACCCCTACGAATTCGAAGGCACGTACCCCCTGCCCGAAAACCAGCTCGATCGCTTCATGGTCTGTATGGAGATCGGCTATCCCGACAAGGCTGCGGAAAAGGCGGTCCTGATTTCGCACCGCACCGGCGAACCGGTCAATCGCTTGAAACCGGTCGTCAGCGGGGAGCAACTTCTCGCCTTGCAGGCCGCCGTCCACGAGGTGCGGGTCGATGATGCTTTACACGATTACATTCTGGAGATCGTCCACGCGACGCGCTCGCATCAAGAGCTCACCATCGGCGTCAGTACGCGGGGGGCGATCACCTTCTCGCGAGCGATTCAGAGCCGCGCCTTCATTGAAGGCCGGGACTACGTGATTCCCGACGACGTGAAGGCCATGGCCATCCCCGTCCTGGCCCACCGCGTCGTCTGCTCCGGGATTCTTCGCGAAGGACAACGCAAACGGGCGCAGGCTGTGCTGCAACAACTCCTGGCGAAGATTCCCGTCCCGCGATAAGCCGACAGCATTCCTCAACACTCCACACGCTTCGTCTCGGCAGCCCCCGTTCGGTAGAGTTCCATCACTGTCCCCTGATGAGTTTCCCGGATGGAGTGCATGATGTTGCGTCGCTGTGTGGCTGGGTTCGTGGGGATGATCTTGCCAGACTTATCAAAGACCATCCTCAGTTGGGTTCTGCTCGCTTCACTCGCCCAAGCCGCCGACCCGCCGACGGACCTGGGCGAGGTCGGTCGGCTGCCGCCGGTCAAGGTGGCCGATGTGCAGCAGACCTTTGCGGTGCAGCACGGGTTCACGCTCGATCTGGTGGCGCATGAGCCGATCGTGAATGATCCCGTCGATGGGTGCTTTGATGAGCATGGCAACCTGTTCATCGCCGAGATGCGGGGCTATCCGTACTCGGCAGAAGTCCGGCTTCCGCAGCAACCGTTGCCGCTGGGCCGGAAAGATGCCTGCAAGGTGCGGCGACTGGTCGATGCGGATCGCGATGGGGTATTCGAATCGAGTACCGTCTTTGCCGAGGGGCTGAGCTGGGTGGTGAGCGTTTGTTGCTATGACGGTGGTGTCTTTGTGCTGGCTCCCTCGTCGTTGTACTACTGCAAAGATACGACGGGAGATGGAGTCGCCGACATCCAGCAGATCGTCGCCAGCGGGTTCGGTCGCGGCAATGTGCAGGCGATGGCCAATAACCTCAAGTGGGGACCTGACGGGCTGATCTACTTTGCTGCGGGGATGGTCGGCGGAGATGTCACGATCTTTTCTCCTGAAGGGGCGGAGATTCAAAAGCTCACCGTGAGAGGGCGTGATCTCCGCTTTGATCCGCGGACTCGCCAGTTCGAACTCATCACCGGCGGCCAGCAGTTCGGCCACAGCTTCGACGACTGGGGCCAGCGGTATGTGTGTAGTAACAGCAACCACATTCAGCAGGTGATCTGGCCGCAAGAGGCCCTGGATCGCCTGAGCGGTGTGACTGCTCCCAATGCGATCGAAGCCATCGCGGTCGAAGGGGCCGCCGCTCCGGTCTTTCGCAAGAGTCCCGCCGAACCGTGGCGGATCGTGCGGACCCGCCGCCGGGCCAGCGATCCGGAGATGAAGAAGCGGCTGCCGGGAACGGAGCTGGTGGCGACGGGGTTCTTCACCTCGGCGACGGGGGTCACGATCTATAGGGGCGATGCTTACCCACCCGAGTTTCTGGGGAATGCCTTTGTCTGTGATGTGGGGAGTAATCTCATTCATCGCAAGACGATGACCCAAACCGGGATCGTCGCCACGGCCCAGCGAGCCGATGAGAACGTCGAGTTCGTGACTTCCACCGATACCTGGTTCCGCCCGGCGAACTTCATCAACGGGCCGGATGGGTGCCTGTATGTTTGCGATATGTATCGCGAGACGATCGAGCATCCTTATTCGATTCCCGAAGACATTAAAGCCAAACTCGACCTGGAGAGTGGCACCGATCGCGGGCGGGTGTACCGGCTGACTCCACCGGGCGGAGCGAAGACGAATTGGGTCCGCCCCGGTGAGGCGACGCTGGAGCAGCTCGTGGAACTGCTGAAGTCATCGAATGGGTGGCATCGCGAGACTGCTCAGCGATTACTGTTGGAACGCCGCGATCCAGCGGCAATTCCGATGCTGCGAGTAGTGGCCCGGATTCGAACCGCCCCACTGGCACAGACGATGGCAGTCCGCACGTTGAGGGCGCTCGCCGATGACAACTTGGGCGATGTCCATGAACTTCTCAATAGCGATGACCCTCGGGCCCGGCGATGTGCTGTGGCGTTGGGAGCTGAGTTGCTGATCGCTCATCCGAACTATGCCAGCTTGCGAGATCGTCTCTTCGATCGAGCGAGTGATGCGTCGC
>JAYSVZ010000080.1:0-7805 GCA_043718305.1 Planctomycetota bacterium
TAGGGAGGGACTTGCCGCATGGGCACCTCGACACTTCAAAGCCATCGGAGTATCATCAATCAACTGGCGAGACGCCAGCACTCGAAGGCAAACTCCGAACAGAGCCGAGGTCATGCCTCGCACGATTCAAGGAGTGTCAACCTCTCATGTCAAATGTGATTCTCAAGGCCCACTATGATGGTGAGTCCATTGTTCTGGACGAGCCTTACGAGCTCCTACCGAACACCTCTCTCGTCGTGACTGTGCTACCGCAGGAGGTGGGACAAACCGGCTCCGAGCGGTCCGCGTGGGCGGAATTCAGTGCCCAGAGTCTCGCGCGAGCCTATGGCGATACGGAACCGGAATACACCCTGGATGATCTCCAGCCATGAGCGAGGGTGATGTCGTACTGACCCCCATCCCCCAGGCGGACGGGCTCACCAAGCCTCGCCCGGTGATCCTGCTGTGTCAAATGCCGCCCTTCAGCGACTGGCTGGTTTGCGGCATCAGCACACAACTCCATCAGGAAGTCGTCGGCTTCGACGAGCCGATTGTGCTGTCTCATCCCGACTTTACCAAAAGCGGACTCAAGGCCGCATCACTCATTCGACTTGGTTTTCTCGTGGTCCTGCCAGCCAAGCGACTTCTCGGAGTGCTCGGCTCCATTTCCCCTGAACGTCACCAGCGATTGCTTCACCGGCTCGGAACATTTCTTCTGGCACGCCGAAGCGTCTGAGGCCGTGGGGAAAAGACCCCGGGGTTGCAATCCCTGCGATGTTTTTCAGAGGCGAACAGCCACGCCGCGCTCGGCCATGTACCGCTTCGTCTCTTCAATCGTGTACTCGCCGTAGTGGAAGATACTCGCCGCCAAAGCGGCACTGGCCCCGCCAGTCGTCACGGCCTCGAACATGTGGTGCGGCGAGCCGGCTCCGCCGCTGGCCACGACCGGAATTTCAACCGCATCGGCCACAGCCCGTGTGATCTCCAGATCGAACCCGTTCTTGGTGCCATCGGCGTCCATGCAGGTCAGGACGATCTCGCCCGCGCCGAGTCTCTCGACCTCCTTCGCCCACGCCACGGCTTCCAGGCCGGTCGACTTGCGGCCGCCGTTGATGTGGACATCCCAGAATTCTTTTCCATCGCGAATGAGCCGCTTCGGGTCGATGTTGACCACGATGCACTGGCTGCCAAACCGCAGGGCCGCCTCTCTCACAAACCCAGGGTTGGTGACGGCTGAGCTGTTGATCGAGACCTTGTCGCAACCGGCCTTGAGGAGTCGGCGGATGTCCTCCAGGGTGCGAATCCCGCCGCCGACGGTGAGCGGCATAAAGATCACCTCACTGGTCCGCTGCACGACATCGATGATGATGTCCCGCTGCTCGTGGCTGGCGGTGATATCGAGGAACACGAGTTCGTCGGCCCCCTCGGCTTCGTACCGCTTGGCGATCTCGACGGGGTCACCCGCGTCGCGGAGTTGCAGAAAGTTAACCCCCTTCACGACGCGACCGGCGTGAACATCGAGGCAGGGGATGATGCGTTTGGCGAGCATGGAAAATCCTCGAACAATGTCTACGAGATCGAAAGTATATCGTTTCCCGACGACCGGTCGCAGTTCGGCGGTCTCCTCATCAAGTGTCAACGAGATTCCTCAAGCCTCCGGTTGCATCGATTAGTCCGGATTTGCGATCTATCGCTCTTGCATCGCCCGTGCTAGCACCCCAGTCTTCGGAAATTGAGTATGCCGTGAGCAACCCGATTTATCGTCTCGTCCGTGAGGCCAGAACGATCAGACACAATCGTCATGCGCCCGGTGAGGAGCAGGGAACCCGGCTGAATACCAAGGCATTTCAACGAACTTCGACATCCTTCGCCGATAGAACAGCGGGACCGTCACGAGGGATCGGGCGGCTCACCTGGCATTGCGTGCAACTTCGTCAGTCCTCTCCACACATCGAGCCCGATCCACAGCCGCAAATGCATCCAGGGATGCTGTCATGCCCCTGCGCTCCGTTTGGATCGCTCTGCTGGGAGTCGCGTTACTCGCGACGACCCTTTCGGCTGCGCCTCCGACGAACTGGCGAAAGGACTACAACGCAGCCTTGGCGGAAGCGCAACGGCTGAATCGTCCGTTATTGATCCATTTCTACGCCGCAGACTGCGGACCATGCGTCACGATGGAGCGGACCATACTGCACCACGCCGATGTCGAGCAGCGACTGGCTGAGAAGCTGGTCGGGGTCTCGATCAACGTTTCTGAGCAGGAGCGGGTTCGGCAGATGTTTGGCGTGCAGAGCTGGCCGACCGACATCATTATTGACCCGACCCGACCCGCGCAGATTGCCACCTCTAAAGGGGCTCGATCGGTGGTCGACTACTGCCACACGATCGATACCGCCGTGACTTGGTATCAGCGGATACACCCGGTCGCGGCCAGCCCGGTTGCGAAACCGACTCCAGAGGCTGGTCCGCAACTGATCGGTTATAGCCCCGTGACGCTGCTGCGTGACAAGAAGTGGATCAAGGGAACCTCGCAGTTCTCCGTGCAGTTCGAGAAGCATACTTACCACCTCTGCTCAGCCGATGAGGTGAAGATCTTCAACGCCAGTCCCGATCTGTTCGTTCCGCAGTTCCGAGGCTATGACCCGGTTGTGATCTGGGACAAGAAGCAACACGTTCCCGGCTCGACACGCTTCGCAGCGTTCTACGACGATCAGCTCTATCTGTTCGAGACCAAGGAAAATCGGGACCAGTTCAAACAGACTCCCGACCGGTATCTGGCGACCCGCATTGTGCTTGATCCCGACCTGATTGATACGGTGATTCGATAGTCTTTGTGAGTGAGTGATTCTCCGCGCGGGCTGAAACGAGGCTTTCTCTGGGAGCCACGGTTCGCCAGAACAGGGGCGAATTACGCCACTCGCCCACGTTCTGCCGAACGTGGCTACGGGGCCATTCTGCCTCATGCACCCATGGCTCTTGCTTCCGAACTGGCTCCCCCACAATAATCAACAAAGATTGATCCGTTCTCTTTCCAGGCGTCTCGATGTTCCGACCGACCTTGTGCCCGTCGTTTTTGCCGTGTGCGCGACTCTTGTCGCGGCGGGATGCGTTGAGGGTCGGGGCGTTGAGTGTTGCGGGGTCTGTCATTCCGTCGGGATGGGCGCGCGCGGGACAAGCGGTTCAGAAGCCGAAAGCAGACGCGGTCATCTTCCTTTGGATGGGTGGCGGGGTCACGCACATCGATTCGTTCGATCCCAAGCCGCTGGCTCCCGAGGAGATCCGTGGCACGCTCTCCGCGATCTCGACCACGATCCCCGGAGTCCAGTTCGGCGAGCCGATGCCCCAACTGGCTCAAATCGCGGATCAGTTGTGCCTCGTCCGGAGTTATTCGCACGACAGCAATGACCATCTCTTGAGCCAGGCGTACACCCTCTCGGGGCGCAAGGTCACGATGGCCCAGCTCTATTCCGAGCCGAACATCGGCTCGATCGTCTCGTACATGAATGGCCCCCGCGAGGGGCTGCCGGGGTATATCGCGGTGCCAGGGATCACGCGACCGGGGCCGCCGCCGTACAACTTGTTTGTCGGGGGGTGGCTGGGGAATGGGTACGCTCCGTTCTGCCTCGGCGGAATTCCGGAACAGCCCGACTTCACGGTTGGCTCGAAGGAGGCCAACCCCAGTCCAGTCGCCCAAGAAGACCTTGCCCCGCGCGAGCTGCAACCGGTCAGAGGACTCTCGACGGATCGATTACATTCTCGGCTCAGCTTGCATCAGCAACTCGATGCTGCCGAGAAGCAGATCGAACGGGCCAATCGTACGAACGCCCAGTCGCGGCAGTTCGAGGGAGCAGCTCATCTGCTGACCTCGCCCAAGGTCCGGTCAGCCTTCGACATCACACAGGAACAGCCAGAGACGTTGGCTGACTATGGTCCGACGAAGATCGGGAAGCGCTGCCTGATGGCGCGGCGGCTGGTCGAGTCGGGCGCCCGGTTTGTGATGGTCGATTATGGGTACGATCCGGACTATGGGAATCTATGGGACAACCACAACGCCGTGGGTCAGCAGATGCCGCATATCTCCG
The DNA here is from genome assembly GCA_043718305.1 of Planctomycetota bacterium. Classification (GTDB taxonomy): domain Bacteria; phylum Planctomycetota; class Planctomycetia; order Planctomycetales; family Planctomycetaceae; genus TH-plancto1. Next base: position 4,062 of record JAYSVZ010000080.1, read on the forward strand.
AGATGTGTAAGCGGGGCTATCACTTGGCGGGGGCCGACCGCGCGTGTGCCGCTCTGATTCGTGACCTGAAACAGCGGGGGATGCTCGACCGCACGCTGGTGGTCTTCCTGACTGAATTTGGTCGGACTCCCAAGATCAACGCGGCGGGTGGCCGGGATCACTGGGGGATGTGCGGGTCGATGTTTTTCGCGGGCGGCGGCACGAAACCACAAGTCATCGGGGCCAGCGATGCCCAGGCGATGTGGCCCACCACCGTCCCGTGGGGCCCCGCCGATATCGCCGCCACGGTCTATGAGGCTCTCGGGGTGTCCCTCGAAACGCGGCTCCCCGATCAACAAGGCCGCCCGCATCCGGTCCTCGATCACGGACAAGTCATCGACGGGGTCTTTGCGTAGGCCGATAGAGAGGATTTGCATTCCCCGGCAATCTGTTCCACGGTTGGGAGACTGGCGAAGTGGTCCACACGCATCACTTGGGCGAGACGATCCTCTGTTCGCCCGCTGTCAGCGACGGGCGATCTATGTCCGCAGCGATGGGCACCGGTGGAAGATCGCCGCGAAGTAGAGCCACTGGCAGTCGCTTTGGACCGCCAATGTTTTCGGGCGTCGATCGTCTCTCGCGATGTGACCGGTCCCCCGACACTGGCGAGCCAAAGACCTCGCCTTGGCATCGGGCGCAACGGTATCCCGGGAGATTGAACCGGTCTCAACAAAGACCTCAAAACCGATCACCTTTCCGTTGAATCGGTGTCGATACTAGACAACAGGAATTGCGACTGCTTCGACTACTGCGTATGATACGAATGGCAGTTGGATTCATCGCGGCAAGCCATGATTGTCGTAAGTCAATGCCACACGGGGTCTTACAATTTCTGGCTGAACACGACTGGCTCACTCATGACGACTCTCATCGCACCGCTCCCCATGGCCCCCACGGCGGAGGAGATTTCTGTCGCCACCGACGCCAGTCGGCAGCTGTCGGCAGCGCTGGCTTCGAAACGCACCCTCAAGCGTGGCAAGAACGGGACGCGCGTCACCCTGCAACTGACCGACATGGCAGATGGCATTCCGATTCCCGAGAGCGCGGTCGAGTTGCTGCAACTGATCCTCGTGGAGATCTCTAAGGGAAATCCAGTCTCGGTGATCCCAGGCAGCGCCGAACTGACGACACAACAGGCGGCAGACATGCTCAACGTCTCTCGTCCGTACCTGATCGATCTGTTGGAGAAGGAGGCAATCCCGCACCGCAAGGTCGGCACTCACCGCCGCGTGCGGTCTGAAGATGTCCGGAACTACAAGGAGCGGATTGATGCAAAGCGGCGGCGCGTCTTGAATGAATTGACGGCTCTGGGTCAAGAACTCGAGATGGATGACTGACGTGACTTCTTTCACGGTGATCTACGACGCTTGTGTGCTCTTCCCGTTCCACTTGCGGGACATTCTTGTGCGGTTGGCGCTCAGGGATTTGTATCGGGCCAGGTGGACTGAGCGCATCCAAGACGAGATGCAGCGGGCGATACTGAGCAAGCGCCCCGATATCTCTGCCGATAAAATGGTTCTCACGCGAACATTGATGAACGCTCACGTCCGAGATTGTCTCGTGACTGGCTACGAGACATTTGAGCATTCAATCACACTGCCTGATCCTGACGACCGCCATGTGTTGGCAGCAGCTATGCGTTGTCATGCACAGGTCATACTTACCTACAACCTCAAGGATTTCCCGGAAGATGTGTTGGCTCCTCTTGGGATCGAAGCCCAGCACCCGGACGACTTTCTGGAACACTTACTCAATCTGCATCAAGCAGTTGTGCTTGATGTGTTTCGTGAACGTCGCGCGGCTTTGGTGAATCCCGCATTCAGCGTTGAGCGGTTGCTTGAGTCATTCTCGAAAATGTCGTTGCCCAAAACCGTTGCAATCCTGCGGGAGTTTGCGACATTTTTGTAGGTGGCGATTCACATGACCTCCGCCCTCGAATCCATCGACACTGATCGATAGGATCACTCCTGCTGGGTGGCGTTTCCACTCACAATAGGTTCAGCAGAGGGGCAAGGCGATGGTGGTAATTCGCACTTGGGGCATGGGAGTTCTGCTCGGACTCACCGGAGCAGTCTGGTGTGTCCACGCCGCGGATGAACCCGCCCAGCCCGCCACTCCCACGCGCGAGGTCTTTAAGAAAGACCTCGCTGGCAACAAAGAGGTCGAGAAGATCATCCAGACCTTTGGCGGTCGCGGGGCGGTCGGAGATGACTCGCAACCGACTCCCGCTCCCGAGGCGGTCAAGCAGTTTGAGACGACCGAGGGCTTGCAAGTCGAACTCGTCATGGATGAGCCGCGCGTTCGCCAGCCGCTCTATATGTCGTTCGATGATCGCGGGCGGATGTGGGTCGTGCAGTACCTGCAATACCCGTTTCCTGAAGGTCTCAAGGTCATTAAGTACGACCAGTACCTGCGGGCGGTCTTCGACAAGGTGCCCGCAGCTCCGCCGAATCATGTGCCAGGGGCCGACCGGATCACGGTCTACGAGGACATCGATGCGGACGGGAAGTACGACACCGCGAAGGATGTCATCACCGGCCTCAACATCGCGACAGCTGTGCTGCAAGGCGGCGGCGGGATCTGGGTGCTCAACCCGCCGTACTTGTTGTTCTATCCGGATGCGAACCGTGATGACGTGCCGGATGGCGACCCGGTCGTGCATCTCTCCGGGTTCGGGCTGGAGGACACGCACTCGGTGGCCAACAGTATGACATGGGGTCCAGACGGGTGGCTCTATGGAGCGAACGGCAGCACAACAACGGCCAACATCTCGTCGGAGGCCACCAAAAACACAAAATTCCTGGGCCAATGCATTTGGCGGTATCACCCGGTATCCAAGGTCTTCGAGATCTACGCCGAAGGGGGCGGCAATACCTTTAGTCTCGACATCGACGGGGCGGGCCGCGTCTTCTCCGGCACCAACGGCGGGGGCACGCGCGGGATGTATTACCCGCAGGGGAGCTATGGGATCAAAGGCTGGGCCAAGCATGGTCCGCTGACCAACCCGTATGCCTTCGGCTGGTTCGAGCACATGCGGCACGAGGGGGACGGCGACCGGTTCCCGCAGACGTTTGCGATCTACGAAGGGGGCTTGCTGCCGCCGAAGTTCCATCGGATGGTCATCAGCGCCAACGCCCTGCACAACCGCGTCTGGGCCAGCGAGCTGATGGCCGACTCGTCGACTTACCGCACAAAGGATCTGCCGCCGATCGTGACGACGAACGATCACTGGTTCCGCCCCGTCGACCTGAAGGTCGGGCCGGACGGAGCCGTCTACTTGGCCGACTGGTACGACTCGCGGCTCTCGCATGTCGACCCGAGGGATAACTGGCACAAGGCGAGTGGGCGGATTTACAGGGTGAGTGGGAAAGACTCGGAGCCGACGAAGGCTCCCGATGGGAAGCCATGGACGGCGACTGACTTTACGAAGTTTGAAACGGAGACGCTGCGGGGATTGCTGGCTCACTCGAACAAGTGGGTGCGGTTTACAGCGGTCAGAACTTTGAGTGAGCAAATCAATGCGGGACTCAATGGGTTGGAATTGAAGCCGAATCCTGATCTCGCAAATGTGAGGCTACGTGCTGCAATCGAACAAGTATTGAGAGATGAAGCCCTTCGCCTTCGCTATTCACTCACGATTGCTGCCAAAAGCGAAGGGGCGAGTGCTCTCGATTCCCTGTGGATCGTCTATCGCACCGGCGGTTT
>JAYSVZ010000791.1:0-3040 GCA_043718305.1 Planctomycetota bacterium
GCGGTCGCGATGAGCGTCTACGTGGTGCGGGCATTCGTTCAAATGCGAGAGCACTTGGCGGCCAACGCTGCTATCCTGAAGCGGCTGACTGAAATCGACCAGACGCTTCTGCAGCACGATCAGTCGCTCAAGATCATCTGGAACAAGCTGCAACCACTGCTGTAACCACCGCCAGAATCGACCAAGCCGAAACGCCGCATCGGCTTTAATCCGGAGCGTGGCCAGTGATCGTTCTGGATCCCTCACGGTCGAAGAGCCTGCCCCCCGAATCCCCCTGACCCCGAGTTCTCATGCATTATTACCGACTGATCTTGGTCATGCTCGTCCTCTGTCCGAATCTCGGTCTGGCGGACTCCTCTCCCATCATTCTTGCCACTGGCGATTCGAAGCACGCCCCTCGCCAGCCGCAAGCCTTCGTCTCCGTCGACGGCACGGTCGATGTCGTCTTCGCGACCAATGATGAAATTCGCCTGACGACCTCCCATGATCAAGGAGCGACCTTTCAAGCTGCAACGAGTTCGATCCGCTGTCCGAATCTCGCGTTGGGCATGCGTCGCGGCCCGCGTTTGGTCCGGACTGAATCGGCCGTGATCGTGACAGCCATCGGCGGAAAACAAGGGAAGGGCCGCGACGGAGATCTCCACCTGTGGCGGTCGACAGACAACGGAGCCAGTTGGTCCGAGGCCGTGTTCGTGAACGACGTTTCCGACTCCGCCCGCGAAGGGCTCCACGGGATGGCCGCTGGGCCGGCCGGCCATGTCTGGTGCGTCTGGCTCGACTTGCGGAGTGGAAAGAGTGAAATCTACACAGCCCACAGCAGCGATCACGGCCAGACCTGGAACGGGAATGTGCGAGCCTATCGCTCGCCCGACGGAAGCGTTTGCGAGTGTTGCCACCCCTCGATCATGGGCGGTGTCGCGGGGCAAGCCACCGTCATGTTTCGCAACTCGCTGAGCGGGAAACGCGACATGTTTCTGACTCGGACGGAGGACGGAACGACCTTTGCCAACGGGCGGCAACTCGGCCAGGCGAGTTGGAAACTCGATGCTTGTCCGATGGACGGGGGGATGCTGGCCTCCGATGGACAAGCTGGACTGCTCACCGTCTGGCGGCGGGACAACGCGGTCTATGCCACTCTGGGCGACGGGCAGACCGAACAACGATTGGGCGAGGGACAACAGCCCTGGGCAGCATGGTCTGCGGCGGGACCGATCATCGTTTGGACCAGTCGCCGCGAAGGGCCCTTGTCGCTGCAAAGAGGGCTCCCCGGAAAGATTCAACAGATCGCCGCCACTGCCCGCGATCCGGTCGTCGCCTCACACCCGCAGAGCGACTTCGCGGTCATTTGCTGGGAGGCCAAGCGAGGGGAGATGGCGACTGTCATGTCGCAAGTCGTGGTGACTACGCCAATCAATTCCCAGCGGGAGTAGTTCCGCTCGATGGCATCTCCAGAAAACCAATCAACTCAACGCGGTTGCGCCGCGCTGGGTAGTCCGTGATTCCATCTCTGCCTCTGAAGCTGCGGGCATCCGTGGTCTTGACATACTCTGGCCGCCCCGGCTTCCACGATCGATCACCCCATGCCCCCTGAAAAAGCAGAAGCTCTGGTCATTCGGCAGGCCGACTTCAGCGAGTCGAGCCGGGTGGTCACGTTCTTTACACGCGAGTTCGGCAAGTCGAGCGCCCTCGCCAAGGGGGCCAAACGCCTGAAAGGGCCATTCGAAGTCTCGCTCGATCTGCTCGCTCACGTCCGAATTGTCCTCTATCGCAAAGACCACGATGCCCTCGATCTGGTGACCGAGTCGCAACTCATCAAGCGGTATGCCCCGACCTCGCGCGGGATGTTGTCGCTCTATGCGGGCTATTACGTGGCCGAGTTACTCGACATCGGGACCGAGGTCCACGACCCGCATCCGGAGCTGTTTGATCTGGCCGTCGAGACCTTGTTGCGACTTGAGAAGGAACTCGATTCCCGCTGGGCACTGGTCCGGTTCGAACTGCGGTGGCTCCGCGAGACCGGCCACCTGGGTGAGCTGGACCAGTGCTCGATGTGCGGAGTCGAAGCCCTCTCGCAGACCACCGACCGATTCTGGGTCACCCCCAGCGGCTTGGTCTGTTTACGGTGTGGCCGACCAGAGTACGCCCACTCGGCGATCCGGTTTGCCAGCGTCAAACTACTCAGACATCTGGCCGAAGACCTTTCGCCGATCGATGAGATCGATGACCCCCTGCTGGGATCCGACGTGCCCCTCGACCCCTCATCAACCCAATGGAAAGAGGTCCGCCGAGTCGTCACAGCCGCCGTCTGCCATGCATTAGACCGACGACCGAAGATGTTGGATTATTTGAAGTTTTAGTGTGGTAGAGTGGAGACCGTCCTACCTACTGCACTTATCGAACCTCGGTCCAATGACCAAGGCGGCCAAGTGTATTTGGCCTTAGAAGACGGAACCCACTGCGCTGACAACGCCACCGCAGCCACCTGCACGGGCCGGCTCGAGCGCTATGACAACCTGTGGCGCTTCGCCGAAACCAGCCCCGGACTCGACCCGACCAACCACGCCGCCGAACGCGCGCTACGCCATCCGGTCATCGCGAAGCGATGCCTCTAAGATCGCTGGAAACAACTCAGCTTCGGCACCCCAAGCGACCACGGCAGCCGCTTCGTCGAAACCCTGCTCACCGTCCTGGAAACCTGCCGCCAACGCAAAAAGAACACCTTCGAGTTCCTCACCCAAGCCATCACCGCCCACTTCGCCCACCAAACCCCCCCGTCACTCCTCGCCAGGGTGTGAACGGTTACTGCAGCTATTACCGGTGCCAAAGCCGGAGCCATCGTTGGATCGTCTGGGGATCCCCTTTTTTTTCGCTCCTCCAGAGCGGCGTCAAGCACATGCCCCCCGATCGTATGACACCGATCCCGCAGCACGAACTCCGTCTCGCCAAAGAAGTCTCGATTCGCTTTCGAGACCATCAGCTCCGCCATCGCCGCCACCTCGACCCGCACCTTGGCCATCACAATGTCCTGAATCCGAGCCAC
>JAYSVZ010000792.1:0-3028 GCA_043718305.1 Planctomycetota bacterium
AACATGCCGCCTCGCTGACTTGTGATTGACGACGAACCGACGATCGCGTTGAATCTCAGACCGTCGTAAGACTTGACCGGGACTCCGACTGCGGAGACAATCGCGTACAGATGTCCGTTCTATCAGGAGGCCGCCCATGTCTGATCGTCCCGCTCTCTCCCGTGCGGAAATGGAAGTCGCCCGCATTGTCTGGACGCTCAAGGAAGCGACCGTCCGGCAGGTGCTTGAAAACCTGCCCGAAACGCGCGACATCAACTACAAGACGGTCCAGACCTTTCTTCGTCGTCTCGAAGGAAAAGGCTACCTCAGCTCCCGCCGCGAAGGTCGTAGCCTGATCTACACCGCCGACGCGCGCCCGAAGCAGGTGATCCGCGACACGGTTCGGGACTTCTTGAACCGCCTCTTCAACGGCGAGCCGCTGCCACTGGTCGAGCATCTGATTCGAGATCAGGGGCTGGAGAAGCAGGATCTAACGCAGTTGCGGACGCTGCTGAATGAATTGGAATCGAACCAGGCCGGGAAATAGCCGATCCCCCGAGTGACCTTGTTCGCGAGTGCTGCCATGACTGCCCTCTTCGACAATCTGGTCCCGCTCGTCTTGGCCCAGTTGTGGCAGATGACGCTCTTGATTCCCTTGGCGATCTGGGGCGTACGGGCCGCCTGTCGCCGCCGGTCGCACTTGGCGTATGGGATTCTCTTGGCGGTACTGCTGAAGTGCATGGTGCCCCCGCTTTGGAGTAGTCCAGCCGGGGTCTTCAGTTGGCTCTCGCATGCTGTGGGTCAGGCTGCGATTGAGAGTCCAGCAGCATTGGTGAAGGATCGACCACCGGTCGAGTTGACAGCGAATACCATTTCAGCACAGGCGGAAGTCGCTCCCTCAGAGACCGCCGTCAGTCGACCCGTTGAGATCTCAACCCCGGCGAACGCTGAACCGGCTGCGTCTGCCATCGATTGGTGGCAGTGGGGTATCATTTCGGGCATCACCCTCTGGGGTGGCGGCATCGTCGCCGTGGTCGGTTATCTGATTGCCAAGCGAATTTACCTCGAACAGTTCCACGATGACACTCGTGTCGAGTCTCAGAGCGAACTTCTCAAGATCGTCCGCGAGACTGCCGACGCCCTCGAACTTCGGCGGCGACCCGATCTGGTCGTCACCACTCACCCGACGATCCCGTTCGTCGTGGGCTGGTGGGCACCGCGATTGGTGGTCTCGAAACAGATCGTCGAACGCTCATCCCCGGATGAGATGCAACTCATCATCGCTCACGAGCTGAATCATCTGCGCCGCTGGGATACGGCGACCAACTGGTGCCAGCTCGTCGTCCAGGCGGTCTGGTGGTTTCATCCGTGCGTCTGGTGGCTCAACACCGAGATTCGGCGCTGGCGGGAATCGTGCTGTGATGAGGAGGTTGTGGCTCGCCTGAAATGTCCTCCGGCAAGGTACGCTCACACGCTGCTCAACGTACTCGATTGGCAAACCTCGCTCCGCGTCACAACCGGCTTGGATAGTCTCAGCCCGATGGAGGTCACGAAGCAACGCCTGCAAAACATCATGCAGCCCGGGCAGTTCCCCAAGTCGGCCCCGCTGACGGCGTGGCTGATGTTCGGTGTGGTGATGCTGGTCGTCTTGCCTGGGGCGCAGTTTGCGAACCTTCCGCAAGTGGCCGAGGCGCACGATGAGATCCCCGATCAACCGATCATCGCCGAGTCCGCCGGGCCATCCGCTCCCCCAGTCGTTGAGCCGATTGTCACGGGGCCAGCTCCGCTCAAGATGCCGCCGGTTCCAGTGACGCCTGCCAAGCTGTGGCGGTATAAGCCCGAAGTGCATCGGGTCTATGCCTACCAGGTCTCGATTGACGAGGAGACGTTGCAAGGGACGACCCGTCATACCGGAACGTTGAGCGTCTCAGCCAGCTACATCAGCGGCGGGGAGTGGAAACTCACGGTCAACAACCCGCAACTGATGGCCTTCGAAGAACCATCCCCATCCTCGCCATTTCGAGGAATGCGACCACCCAGAATTCCCGGTCCATTCGATGGTGGCTACTCAGCCACGATCTCATCGCGCGGGGCCTTGATTGAGGAACAAGGGGACGCACCCCTCCCGCTCTTTCTCGGTCAGTGGGGCCAATGGCTCTTCCGCCCACTCCCGGAGACGGAGTTGGCGGCCTGGGAAATCAGCGGTGAAACGAACATCCTGATGACGACCGAACGGACCGATGTTCCGTTCGGCCCCTTGGCCCGCACGACCGCGACTTCGCGCCTGGCCGCGTCGTATCGCGATGAGATGACGCGAGAATCCGGAGATCAACTCCTCACACTGATCAATCACCGCACCGTGCAGACCACGGAAAAGGTCGATGGCGAGCCGACACTGGAGCTGCGCGACGAATCGAACTGGCAATTTGATGCCCGCCATGGAATGCCGACCTCCCTCACCGGAAAGGGGACCATCACCCGGCGACAAGTGAACCGCGAGACGAAATCGCCGTACAAGTATTCCGTGCAGCTCAACACCGAAGAAGAGCCTCGCACGGCCCTCACGTCGCCGAACGCTCCGAGTCTGGTCGAATAAATCGACACGTCAAAGTCGCCGGACTCTCCGAGTCCGGTGAATCGACGCCCGCTAAGCAGGACACTCCACAAGCCAAGGCGAACCACACGCGTCCAGAGTACGACCTGCCCGCAGGTCACCGTGATTCACCGGATTCGGAGAATCCGGCGACTGGAGGCCACCTGTTGGCAGACATCGCTTGGAATGTCTGGGTGACGAAGGAACAAGAGGGATAGAAAGACGAACGCGACCTCTGTAGCCTCTTGTTGTTCCACAACCCAGACGCTCAAAGCAGCGTCTGGCCAGCCCGAGTATTTAGGCTGCCGGTGGTTCGGCTTGGTCATCCAGTCTCGGACGACACTCGATTTACTGTTCTACAAGATTCTTGGGAAGAATTCCCCATGCGGTGGCGTTATCCTATTTGAACAGTTCCGAACGGTTTCCGGTTCCGAGGTCGACATGATTCGCGTCTCC
>JAYSVZ010000793.1:0-9091 GCA_043718305.1 Planctomycetota bacterium
ACAATTGGTCCAGTGAAACGTGTCGGCATCCGCCAGCCGGGCCATCCGGACATTCCCCCAGGCGGGGTCCATGCGCCGGACCAAATGGCCGCGCTGAAACATTCGCAGGATTCGCCCTCGGCTACTCGGGATGGGGAACCCGGGGACGATCTGGGTCTCGTACACATCTCGTCCGGCGAAGTCTTCGGGTTCGATGCGGTCATCCTCATACCACTGTTCGGACGCTTCGGCCCCTTCCGACCGCAGGGCTTCTAAATGAGGATCGCCTGGCAACAGCACACTGACAGTTCCGGTCTTTCGATCGACATGCTTGGCCTTGGATCCATCGATATTGCACGCCGCATAGAAGGCCAACCGCCGCCGACTGTTCATCGCGATACTGAAATGGTGATACCGCAAGACATGGGGGTCGTCACCCGTGATCGGACGCTTGTTGATCGCGGCCATCGCTTGTTGATCAGCCGTCAACACCGGCAGGGGAACATCAAAGCCCGGGATAAAATCGGAGCGATACCCCGATCGGTGCGAATAATCGCGACTCGGTCGAATATTGGCTTCGCTGCGAACGGAAACGGGCGTCACGACGGGGCGCGGGCCATTGTCGACGGGCGGCTCAACTCTTGGTACTGGTCGACTACGATCAAGAAGCGGCATGCGAACCGAAACTTCGATCGGGATCTGCCAAGTCACGCGTCCATCGTCATCAATCCGACAGGCGGGTTGCGAATCAACCGGGGAGGTTACCGTTGTGGGAATGGCTGGCCCTCGACTTTCGCTATCGAGGATTCGATTGAGCAAGGCTTGTTGCGATGTCGATCGGTTTCCGGATACCGATTGCAGGTGTTCCAGGATCGCGCTGATGCGGATGCCTTCGTTGATTTCACGACTGCCGGGGACGTTGTCGGCGGGCTGCTCTCTCCAGGGGCCACCCCAATGGTGGAGGGCGATCACTTCCCAGTCGGTATTGAAGACGGGGGAGCCCGACGAGCCTGGCTCCGTGTCGGCGATGTAGTGCAGTGCGAAAGGGAGTCGAGAAACCAGTCGGTTCTCTCGCAGCACCACTTCCTTGAGGCGGCCTGCGGGGTGCTGAATGATATTGGCAAACTCTCCCAGCGCATGCTTATTCCCAGCGGAGGACAACGCGTTCCAACCAAAGTCAGACAACTGACCGGGACCGGACAACTTGTCCCCCACCGCGATCAGCGTGAAGTCCAGCCCACTGATCGGATCGGTTGCGAAGAACAAACTCGGATTCAGACTGAACGATGTCGGTACACGCAACTGTCCCGCGGCGTCGCGTTCGAAATTGAACTCGAGCTTAAACTGCGACGCATCACCTTCCGTGCCAATGACGTGGTGGTTCGTAATGAACAGGCGATCGGAGACCATGAAGCCCGACCCCTGAGCTTGCCCGTTCAGAAACACCACGCGGGCGACGGAACGGCTCGCCAACAGCCCTCGCTCCAGAAAGGCGACATCCACAAAATCAATCGTGTCCCCCCAGATCGCCTCCGGGCCCGTCGGTTTGGAAACACCGGCCCGCGCTCGTCGGGACGTTGACTGTAATCGGATCGTTTGTGAAACCCGCCGGGCCTCCGAAGCCGGGACATGCAGCTTCACCGCCATCCGATCTTCAAGCCGCTGATCGTCTCTTTCACAGGCCAAGGGATTTCCACTCGCGATTTCCTTGAGCGAGTTATTAATCTGAGGCCGGGCCTCCAGAATTCTCTGTCGGACGATCGATTCGAGCAGGAGGTTTTTCATCTCGGAGCCTTGGGTGCGTTAGGACAAGTTCTGAGGCCAGAACCGGGGCGAATACCATTCGATTGAGGCTAACGACCCTTTGCGCCCCTGAACAGCTTTTTTCACCTCATGCCACGAAAATATCTCTGGATTGAGCGGACCGAGGGATCCAGCCAGGGCAGCAGGGCCCTGGGATCGCTTCGGGATCGCGCGGGGACGTTTGAGCCGCAGCTGCTGGGCAAGTATCAGCGGCGGTTGCCGGGGTTCGATGAGAAGATTCTGGCGCTGTATGCGAAGGGGATGACGAAGCGATATTCAGCCTGGGCGGCATCCGCCTTGGTGATGTGGAACACCTGCGGTGGGGCACTACAGGGGGCCGGAACAGTGCATTCGAGGCCGCGTGCGTGATCTGTTATTTACCCGCGCGTCCACCGTGCCCCGGTCGGTGAGTCCTCAACAACAATGTTCAGGGTTTTGAGGGCGTTCCGAATCTGATCTGCCACCGGCCAGTTCTTGTTCGTCCGGGCGTCGGCACGGATGTCGAGGATCAGGGCCATCAGGCCGTACACTGGACAACGTGGCTATTGTCGTGCTAACGATTACCGATATCGAGCAGCAAGGCAACAGCGAGGAATTCAATCAGCGGCACTAATTCTGGGATATCCACTGGGTTCGAGATCCATTTCTGATCGTCAATTGAAGCGTTGATCGACTTGCCGGGTTTGAGCAACGCAGCCATCGCCGAGAGTTCGGCCTTCTTCTGACCGCTTGGTTTTGCAAGTTCCGTGTAGTCACTAGACTCATCCGGAATCCATTCGCGGACGTAACGAGCTGCATGATCGGAGAGATTCCCGAATCGCCGCTGGGCAATCGGCAGTAGAACGTCCTCAATGGTGCCCGATTGGCCCCTGCCTGGAAACGAAAAGACTCCCGAACGCTTTTCCTCTTGGACTGCGATCTGTCCGAGTTGACTCGGTTGTGGAACATTTCGTTCATGAAAGAGGGGGACAAAATCAGCGAACCGTTGAGTCGGTGGCTGATCGTCTGCATCCAAAATCACACACATGGTATCAGGGAACCAATCGAGACGAAGAAACGTCGCAAAATCACCTTCAATCATTTTCTTGACGTTACCAATTCCTTTCGCATTGCGAATACCAACGAGCGTAGTCTGGTTTTCGAGAAACACTGGCGCGGGCACACTCATGCGTGTGATGTCATCGGCAATTGGCCATTTGGTGGTTTTTGTCAACCAGTCTTTCGCATGGCCAGGAAGAGCAGGATACGTCTGAATCTGCGTGAGCCCGAATGCTTGGCAAATGACTTTGCTCAGAAATACGACATCCAGCACGCCTTCCGCAATCAGATAAGTGAAGCGGCTCATCGCAAGTCGACTCCTGACTCTCGGAGGGAATTCATTTCCAACTGGTCATACCGTTTGACAAGCGATTGGCCGTTTCTGCGATAGAGGTAATACCCTGCACAACTGTCGTCGTCCTTTGGGATGGAAGTCACCACGGCATCAATTGCTTCGAGACTATGTGTGGTCGCGATGATTTGCACCCCAACCCGCTCGGCAGCTTCAAGCAGTGCTGCGACCACCCGCGGAAGAATCGTTGGATGAATTCCGGCCTCGATTTCGTCAATCAGCAAGACTCCGTGCTCCGCACGAACGAGCGCCAGGGCCAATGCGGCGGCGCGACGCATTCCGTCCCCGAATGAAGCCAAATCCACAACGCCCCGTTGCTTGTGATTCAGACAAATTCGATCCCTACCAAAACTGGCACTGATATCGAGATCGATGACATCCGAGTCAAAGAGCTGAAGCAGTTGTACTGCCAGCGTTTTTTGACCCTCGTCAATGGCTTTGCTCAGATAATCGACCAACTGACGAGTCGAGCGATGAGTTGCTGGAGTGATCGTGAAGCAGCGATGATAGTATATCCTTTTACTGAACTCTGCCAGTTCATTCCTTTGAAATTCCATCGTGTGCTTGACTGGTTTCGAGCTGCCTTCGGAAACAACAGCTTCAACGCTGAGCACAAGATCCTCCGTCTCATCAGTAATCCATGTGACTCTGGCAAGCCCAGTGGCGAAAAGTTTTCTGCGAGTGCCCTCGATGTCTCCTTCAATCGTGAGCTTCTTGGACGGTTTAGGGCCATCATCCAGCTGCAGAAGGGCACCGTCTGGAAATAGTGACCAGAGTCCGTCAACCAGATGTAAGTCCATGTCACGTTGCCGTGCCACCTTGACCCATTGACTCGGGTCGAATGGACGAAGCACCAAGGAAGCTGCTTCCAGGATCGAACTCTTGCCCGCGTTATTGGATCCGACTACTAGATTGAAGCGTTTCAAACCTTCCAAATGAACATCGACCATCCCCCGATAGGTTTCGATACGCAGACTTCTCAAGGTTATCTGCGCCTCGGTGGCATCGGTGGCCGGAACTTCCTGCTGTTGAACGTGCGACATTTCTGCCTCCAGTTTATCCGCGTGTCCACCGCGCCCCGGTCGGCGAGTCCTCGACAACGATGTTGAGGGCCTTCAGCGCGTTCCGTATCTTATCGGCGACCGGCCAGTTCTTGTTAGTCCGGGCGTCGGCGCGGATATCGAGGATCAGAGCCATCAGGCCGTTGGTGAGTTCATCATCGGCACCGCTCTTCTTCTCGGGAGCGGTTCGCAGGACGCCCGTCAGATTCGTGAGTTCCTTGAGGACCGTTAGGCCGACCTTCAACGCCGCTTTGTCGGCGTCGGTTCCGCCAGCCTCCAACTTCTGGTCGTTGATGAAGCTGTTCAGCACGCGCCGCAGTTCGAACAGGCAGGCCGTCGCGCCACCCGTGCTGAAGTCGTCGTCCATCGCTTCGAGGAACTTCGTCCGTTGCTCGTTCAGTGCCGCTGCGAACTCGGCGGGTAGGCCAGTGAGGTTCGTGGCTGTGGCCTTGGTCGTCGGAGCGACGAGCGTGTAGAAGTTGACGCCGGTCAGTCGCTCCACCAGTTCAAACAGCCGGTAAAACCCTTCCAGGCTTTTCTCCGTCGCCGAGATGTTCTCGATCGAGAAATCGATCGGGCTGCGGTAGTGCGTCGAGAGCAGGAAAAACCGCACGACCTCCGGCGGGTGGTGGGCGAAGACGGCGGTCTTCACTGACTCCGCCCCAGCCGACCCGGCGAGCTTGCCCGCAATCTGGGCGGCTGCGGCGTCTTCGGCGGGGGGAGAGACTTCCGAAGTCTCGGAAGACTTCGGAAGTCTGGCGGAGGCGTCGCCGTGTTTCGAGTGCGCCCCGCCGACCTTGCCGGTCCCCTTGCCCGACTGCATCAGGCCGTTGTGCAGCCAGTACCTCGCGAACGGTTTGCCGCTGCACGATTCCGACTGGGCGAGTTCGTTCTCATGATGCGGGAACATCAGGTCGAGCCCGCCGCCGTGGATGTCGATCGACTCGCCGAGGATCTTGGCGCTCATCGCCGAGCACTCGATATGCCACCCCGGACGCCCCGGTCCCCACGGGCTGTCCCAGGCCGGTTCACCGGGCTTGGAGGACTTCCACAGAGCGAAGTCCGCCGGGTTCCGCTTGGTGTCGTTGGCCTCGACCCGCGTGCCCGCCAGCATCTGCGAGATGCTGCGGTTGGAGAGCTTGCCGTAGTCGGGGTCGGTCTCGACCGCGAAATACACGTCCCCGTTGAGCGGGTAGGCGTGCCCCTTCTCGATCAACTTCTGGATCATCTCCAGCATGTCGCCGATGTGGTCGGTCGCATACGGGAAGCAGTCGATGCTGTCGACGCCCATCAGCTTCAGGTTGTCGAAGTAGTCGGCGGTCATCTGCTCGGCCAGAGCCTTGACCGTCATTCCCTTCTCGTTGGCCTTCACGATCAGCTTGTCATCGACATCGGTGATGTTGATGACGAACTTGACCTCGTACCCGGCATAGGTCAGATACTTCTTGATCGTGTCAAAGATCACCGGCCCGACCATGTGCCCAATGTGGGCCGGCTTGTAGACCGTCGGCCCGCACAGGTACATGCTGACCTTCCCCGGTTCGACGGTCTGAAAGTCTTCCTTCTGACGGGTCAGGGTGTTGTAAACGCGAAGTGCCATGAGTCAGCTGTCCGTGCGGGCGATGCGATCAAGCGGGAACACTCCGGAGACCCCTCCGATGCCCGTGTCCTGCCTGAAAGGCATTTGTAGCGAATGGAGGGCGGACTGCCGAGAGAAGTTGCGGACAGAGAAGTTGCGGAGGAGGCACGGTTGGCCCGTTCGTCACGTTGACTCTGGCAGGTCTGTCTCCCGCCAAGGTACGAATTGTGCTACTCCTGATATTTATACTCCGCGCGGGCGGAAGTGAGGCCTTCATTCGTAGCCACGTTTCGCCAGAACGTGGGCGAATCACGCCACTCGCCCACATTCTGGCGAACGTGGCTACGGTTCCATATCTTGACTGAGGGGCTGGTAAAGTCGCTTCTGCTGAATCAGCATTTCCACGGGTCGCGGGGTCAGGAAGCGGATGCTTTGTCCCCGAGAAACCCGGTCCCGAATCTCGCTCGCCGAGTAGGGCACAGCGGGCATCTCGACAGACTGAATGCAGCGCCCCGTCTTCATGAGGAGCGGCTCAAGGCTCGACAGATCGGGCGGCACCTGGCCCCGGTTGACGGCCACGATTTGGCTTAACTCCAGAATTCGCTCGGGGTCTCGCCACGTGGACAAATCGGCCACCGCATCAGCCCCCATCAACAGGAACAGCTCACGCGATGGGTCGGCCTGCTGGATCTGTTCGAGAGTCTGAACGGTGAAACTTGGACCCGGACGGTTGATCTCGATCCGCGAGACCTTGAACTCGGGAAACCCCGCAGTGGCGAACTCAACCATGTCCGCCCGAACCCGGCCAGGGGTCACTTCGCGGTTCTGCTTATGAGGGGAAACCGCAGCGGGAATGAACCAGACCTCGTCGAGCGCGAGCGTCTCTCGACAGCGCTCTGCCAAGAGCAAATGTCCGAAATGAATCGGATCGAACGATCCACCGTAGATCCCCAGTCGCATCGCACCCTCCTGGGACTTTCGTGTTGTAATTTCTACTCTCATCCCTCTTCGTGAGGAACAGGGAGCTGAACGGAGTCCGGCGACTGCTCAACCGGTGGCCAGTCCGCTGAAATAATCGGGCTCGCCCCCGACTTTCCACTTGATGTTGCACCCGATACTCGGCTTCTGGTCGGCGACGATCGGCTGTCCCGCGAGGAGCGCATCGCAAGCCGCTCGCAAATCATGGCCGCTGACCGGGATCGTTGTCTTGGGTCGACTGTCGTCGTACTGGCCTCGATAAACGAGCCGGTGGTCACTGTCGAACAGGAAGAAGTCAGGCGTACATGCCGCTCGGTAAGCCTGGGCGGCTGACTGTGTCGCGTCGAACAGGTACGGGAATGTGAACCCGGCCTCGGCATGGCGCTGCCGCATGGCGTCGGGGCCGTCCTGCGGGTACTGCACGACATCGTTGCTGCTGATCGCGACGACCGCGAGGCCCTTCTGCATGTACTCTTGGGCAGTCGCGACGAAGTGCGTTTGCAGGTGGATCACAAACGGGCAGTGGTTGCACATAAAGACCACCAGCATTCCCGGCTTCCCAGCGAAGTCGGCCAGCGACATGGTTCTCCCGTCGACGTTCGTGAGCGAGAAATCGGGAGCGGGGCTTCCCAGCGGCATCATTGTGGAGGCTGTGCGAACCATGGAGGACTCCTTGGGTGTTGGGCGATGTCGCGATGGGATGATCCTACCCGTCGAAGGGGGGCGGGACAACGAAGCTGTTGGGACTGTTCATCGAAAGCTAAGATTGGACGATGACTGCTCCCTCACCTTCGCCGCCTCGCTTCCGCCCGCGGTATGCCCGCTTGTGGTGGAAGTTCGTCACGGTCTCGCTGACTCGCGAGATGATCTTCCGCTGGAATTTCTTAGTGGAGGTGATCACCACTTGCTTCTGGATGTCAGCTCAGCTTTTGCTGTTCGAGGTGATCTACGGAAAAGTCCCCCTGATTCAGGACTGGACGCGCAGCGAATACTTCGGCTTCATGGCCACCGGCATGCTCATCAATGGGTTTGTCGAGATGCTCTTCATGCCGAACTGTGCGAATCTGAGTGAGCAAATCCGCACGGGGAATCTCGATTTTGCCTTGGTGAAGCCGATCGATTCGCAGTTCTTTGTGTCGTTTCAAACGGTCGACTTATCATCGCTGGTGCAGTGCGGGTTATCGCTCGGGCTGCTGACCTATTCACTGGTGACGAGCGGGGCCGAACTGACGGTGTGGAACGTGGTGCTGTATGCGTCTCTGGTCGTGGTGGCCGTGGCGTTCTTCTACAGCATGATGATCGCCCTGGCGAGCGCAGCTGTCTTCATGGGGCGGAACCAGGGGTTGTATGACTTCTGGTTTTATGTCACTTCATTCGCGCGATACCCCGGCGACATGTATCGGCAAGGGTGGGCTGGGGAGATCTTTTGGTTTGGGTTTTCGTTCGTGATCCCGATCTTGCTCGTCGTCACTGTGCCTTCGCGGCTGGTGCTGGCGAAGTCCCTGAGCCCGAACGCGTGGGTACTACTGATTGTCCCCGCGATGACGGCGGTCAGCCTGTGGGGCTCGCGGCGGATCTTTCAGTGGTCGCTGAGCCACTACCGCAGTGCGAGCAGTTGAGTGCAAGTTCCGAATAGGGCTTCAGCCCGGACAGACAGGAAAGCTACACCCTTCGAAGACTCAGGGGTGTGCCACTCGGCCCTAGGCTACAAATCACCCGCCCAATTCGCCGAAGCCCTGTAACCCGTTTCCCGCGCCCACCAATCGTGGGGAAGCCCAGCCTTTTGTTGTTGCACAATCCAGACACTCAAAGCTGTGCCTGCACCCCGACGTAGTCCTCTTCAGTACGAGTTTAATTTGAAGGTACAGGGGCTGGCAGAGGTGATGGATAGATGTAAACTTCATCGACGCAGATACCACCGAACATCGTTACACCGAATCGAGTGGGCGAACGCCCTGGGTATCGCTTCTGGATATCCACTGCCGCCTTCGCCAATGGATCATCCGCGCCGATCACTTTCACTCGGAAAGGATTGAGGTAGATTGAGTTCATCATGCTGGTCAGGCGAAGCACTTCTCCGTATGCCAAGTCGAAGTTGGAGTCATCGATCTGATCAGACGCGATGTAAAGATACCGATGATCATCGTCGCTGGCCTTCAGCCAAAATGCGACCTTCACCACATTGTAATGATTGAACTCTCGCGCGAGTTCAGCACCTGCGTCGATCTCTTCCATCACCAGTGAACCCTGATCCATGGCAACACCCCGTTCGTTGTGTCTGTTACGGCTGAAACCAGCTTG
>JAYSVZ010000794.1:0-3005 GCA_043718305.1 Planctomycetota bacterium
GGGCAAGACCCAGAGCTGCGGTTTGTCATGATGCTCCCTTCCCCCACGGATTCTGATGACGAAGTGGCGATGATCGGATATCGCCCAGGGTCAGGGAGCGAGGTTCCTCGAATCGAGTCGGTCACGGGAATTGATCTCCAGAATCATCGCAAAGCAATTCCCGTCCACATCGATTTTTCTCCGTGTCGTGTGATGGCGGCAGCGTTGGGCCGAGAAGTGGCCATCGTTGGACGCATATCGTCTCTCGGCAACTTGAGAAATCTTGCCATCACCGAAGTTCATGTCCATCCCATCCCCTTAGATGATGACGGAAGTACACCACTCAGCCCCCGCTGGTCCGCTTGTCGTGTACGCGAGCCGCAAGAGTCGACCGAGTTCAAAACGACTGGCGGATTGAGGTGCGTTTTGGCGGTGACCGAACGAATGATGCCTCCGAACCTGCACCTGGAATTTGTGGCAGTCATTGCGAATACGGGTCAGGATTCCTTCGTGATCCGTGGTCCACTGTATGAAAATCTTCTTGGGATTCGATCGGACATCGTCGTATTCTCAGACAAGAATACCACGGAATCCAGTCCTTTCCGGTTCCTTCAGGACGGCGACGGGAACGCGAGAGGTCCGATCGGTGGCGATACCGCCATCACCATCCCGCCACAGTGCTTTGTGGCTCGCGTGATGCACATTGCCTCGAGCCAGTTGCCGTCCGGAAATCTGACAGCCCAACTCAAGTGTTTTGATTCACTCTTGAAGTCAAATCCCAATCTCCCGCTCATGTTACCCATAGACCGTCCGGCCCCAGTGAATCGCGTCCAGGAACTGATTGCGACTTCGAATCGCGTTCGAATTCAGAGATCTACCGGGGAGTGATAATGACCCGCGATGGCGTGACCGCAGCTTCTCCGCCTCGTACAGTATCTCAGATCAAGAACGGAACTCGTGGCTCTGCGGGGACCATCACCGGATTGATCGCAATCGAGGGAGCAGTGTCATGCCGTGGGCCATGTGGGTGTTGATCGGGGTGCTCGGAATTTCCGGAGATGCGGTCCGGCTGGATGGAACTCAGGCGACCGGAGAAGTGCAATCGCTCTCGGCTCAGTCCTTGGAACTGGTGACGAGCGCGGGGCCGGTTTCCGTCCCGGTGGCCGACCTGCAAACGCTGCGGCTCAAGGGGGCGTCTTCGTCTGCCGATCCGCTGGAAGTGAGCCTTGTGGAAGGATCAGCCATCGCTGCCACCGGGATTGCGGTGGCGGAAGGGAAGCTGAAGTTCTCCGGTGGGCCACTCGACGGACAATCGCTGGCCACCGAGCGCGTGCATGCCATTCGTCTGGCTCCCGGAAAAAATGGACTCTTGCCGATTTGGCAAGAGATGCGGGAGAAGGTCTCGCCGTCCGATCTGCTCATCATTCATAAAGGCGAGACGCTCGATTTCGTCGCCGGGACGATTGGCACGATCGACGATATGTCTGTCGCGCTCATCGCACGCGGTCGCGAGGTCAAGGTGGCCCGCGAAAAAGTCTTCGGGATCGTCTATGCCACTCATCAACGTGCCTCGGGTTCCCCGCTCTGCGAGTTGGAACTGACCAATGGTTCCCGGATTCGCGCCCAGTCCGTCCTGTTCAACACCACCCAGGCGACGATCACCACCACGTTTTCAGCGGAGATCGTGGTCCCCCTTGATTCGCTTCAATCGATCGACTTCGCCTTGGGGCGGATCACACCGCTCATCAAGACCCTGACCCGGGAAACCTACCCGTACGAGAAAGACTTTCTCAAAGTACGCAGCCACCAGATCCTGACCAGCAGTGGGAAGAAGGCTCCCATGAAGCTTGGCGGAAAACCCTATGCCGAGGGGCTGGTGGTCCACCCCGAGACGAAGTTGGAGTTTACCCTCAACCGCCAATATCGGCGGCTGCGAACGCTGGTGGGGATTGATGAGACGAATGCCGACCGAGCGAACTTCCAGCCGGTAGTCCATTTGCAGCTCTTGGCCGATGGCAAATCGGTCTTCGACCAGGACATCCGCTGGGACCAGGCCCCGATTCCGGTCGACATCGACCTGACCGATGTACGGCGACTCGAACTGGTGACCAAGTCGCAGGACGGCAAGACCGGCCCCAGCCGACTCGTCGATTTGGCCGATGCGAAGTTGATTAAGTAGCGATTGGCCGATTGCCACCGGATCACACCGTCTGAACTTCTGAACTCTGGATTCCATTGCAACCCCTCAATCGTCGAGATAACATCCTCATCTCCACTGGGCCAGATAGCTCAGCTGGTAGAGCACAGGACTGAAAATCCTGGTGTCGCCGGTTCGATCCCGGCTCTGGCCACTCCGCACGTCGTCTTTCGGGGCGACGTGCGGTTTTCTTTTTCCCCTGACCCGTCCGCATCATGCACCGCATCACTGACAGTTGGCTCATCGATATCGACTCGACCTGGGAACGGTTTGTCGAGGAGGGGAGCCTCGTCTTCGCGATGGAAGGCCGCACGATCTGGATCGACTGCTGGGGCGACGGAGACGAGCCGTCGCAATCCGAGATCATCGAGACGATCAAGTCCGAAGCCTCACCCGACCGGGATGACCTGTTCGAGTTGTGGGAGGGGGAGGTCTTCAAGTACGCCTACCGCCTCGTGGAGTTCGAGGATGGCCAGCGGCGGTTTGCGGTGTACGCCTTCGCGGTCGTCGAGGGGAACTACTTGCAGGTCGCGATCTACTTTGATGGCCCCCAGGACAAACCGTGGGCCGAGAAGTTCGCCCGCAGCATTGCCTTTGAGCAGCCGGGGTGATGGGGGGCACCCCTTTCGAGTGCTACGTCCAGGCGCAATGTATGTTGGAGTCCAGCCTTTAGGCGCCTTAGGCTGCTTTAGCCCACACGAGGGCATTATCTTCAAGGATACGCGGGCGAAAGCCCACGCGACCTCGACTTCTGTCGGAAACGTTTTAGGATTGTTCGATCAAAAACTGTCCGATCGTGGTGGTTCGCTCCGCGATCCAACGTTGGTTC
>JAYSVZ010000795.1:0-8995 GCA_043718305.1 Planctomycetota bacterium
AAGGCATGGAACACCTTCTGGGGCGGAAAAGATCTCAGCGGTGCCGCCCGTCCCATCGCCTTCGCAGCCCGCCGAACTGTCGGCCAGTACAGCCACACCGTGAAGGGGGAAGATTTCGAGTTTTCGTCGACTTCAGAAATCTATGCCTACCGCCGCAGGACTGGCATTGATGTGCTCGTCATTGGCCCCGGCCCCGGCTTCTCGCGGTTCCGCGAGAGCTTCGACTACCGGTCATGGGTCAACGGGGATGCTCTTGCTGTGGCGGCAACGGAAGCCACGAAGTAGAGACTTGCCGAGACTGAGAGCACTTTTCGAATTGGTGTTCAAGTAGAGCAATCGGTCCTCAACCCGAAGTCCATTCGGGAGTCGTCTCACCACTCACCCTCACCCCGGCCCCTCTCCCTTCGGGACAGGCGAGGGTGGAATGCGACTATGGCAAGAACAGAAACTCGTTGCTGTTAAAGATCGCTCGGCAGAGTGTCGCCAAGCCATGTTCGCGAATGACCGGTTCGGTATCGGCGAGTTCATCGGATGAGGGTTCGCGGTGGAAGGCAATCTGGTACGCGCGGCGAATCTGATTCGTGATGTTGTCTCCCGTTTCGGACTTGAGTCGAGCGGCGAAGGCTTCTGACTGCTCGATGGTGAACCGGCTGTTGAACAGGTTCAGGGCCTGGATCGGCGTGGTCGATTCGCGGCGGCGAGCTGTGCTTTGGCCCGCATCGGGGCAGTCGAAAGCCCCGAAGACCGCTTCTCGTTCACGACGGACCTTGTGGGCGTAGATCATCCGCCGCAGGCCATCACCTTGGAATGACTCGACCGGTTTGAAGCCGCTGAGCCCGCCGCGCTGGTCGAACAGATTGAACCCGCGGCCGCCCATCTTCAGGTCGAGTCGACCGCTGACCGCGAGCATCGTGTCGCGGATCGTCTCGGCTTCTAACCGCCGCGAGGGGTAGCGCCACAACAACCGCACATCGGCGTCCTTCGCAGCCGCCATCGCGTTGTGCTGCGTCGATTGCCGATAGGTCGCCGATAAGACGATCAGGCGGTGCATTTGCTTGATCGACCAGCCCGATCGAATGAACTCCTGGGCGAGCCAATCAAGTAACTCGGGGTGTGTTGGCTTGGTTCCAGTCCGGCCCAGGTCGCTCGCGGTTTCGACGAGTCCGGTCCCGAAGTGCCCCTGCCAAATCCGGTTGACCATCACGCGCGCGGTCAGCGGGTTCTGCGGATTCGCAATCCATTCTGCGAGGGCGATGCGGCGTTGTTGCTCATCGGTATCACTCGCCAGGGCCAGCGTGCCGAGGGTGCTCAGCACCGCCGGGACCACTTCGTCTTTCGGTTGCTCGGGGTCACCGCGATGGAGCAGGCGGATGACATCCGGTTTCCGAAACGCACCCGCAAAAGCCTTCTGCGCGTCGCGAGCTGCGGTGATGCGGGATGCGAGGTCTGTCTTCTCGGCCTGGAGGGCGGTGGCTCGCTGCGCTTCATCGGGGGTCAGACCCACTGTCGAGAAGTCGGTCATCTTTGACTTTGCATCGGATGGCTCAATAAGAGAGCGGTCGAGAGAGCTGGCCACGAGTCGCCACTCTCCAGCGGCATCGGCGACCTCAATTCGATAGTCGGTCGCCAGCCGATCGGTGAACATCCCCTCGCGATCACGGCCCCACACGATCCGCTCGATGACGGGCTCTGCCGCAAACTCCAAAATGACCCACCCTTTACCGGTTTCATTCGACATCCAACTGCGGGAGTTCCCGTAGTTCCCATCGTTCAAGAACCGTAGTTCGTGTCGATCGGGCGCGATGTTGTCGCCGGAAGAGGTGACCATCGTCCCGGTACTGGCGAGAGCCACGTTGGTGCCGTCGGCGGTGAAGACTTCCAATTCGTCGATGCACGGCTCGAGATTATTTGTGGCGTGGATCGTGAACCGGAGTTGTTTTGCAGGCACAGGAACGATGCGGTCGATGTTCCGCTTGGCGTTGAGCGGCAGCCGACGGGGCAACGACTTGTCATCGCCTTTTGGATTGGCCAGTGGCTCCAACTGTGACAGAGCCTGATCGATCTCCGTCACACGCTTTTGGTGAGCCTCCACCGCCTGCTGGCGAGCCAGGGCTTCGGGCGTCCGAATGTCGCGATCGGCATACTCGACACCCGCGATGAAGGCTTGCATCGCGTAGTAATCACGCTGCGTGATCGGGTCGAACTTGTGATCGTGGCACCGCGCACAGCCGACGCTCAGCCCAAGAAACGTCTGGCTGATGTTGACGACGATCTCATCCAGGGAGTCTTGCCGGGCCAGGCGTTTCGAGGGTTCATCCGCCCCAATCTGCCCCGGCAGAAGGACCGACGCCGTGATCAGAAACCCAGTGGCTGCGTCCTGGCCCAACGCATCCCCAGCGATCTGCTCGCGGATGAACAGGTCGTATGGTGTGTCCTTGTTGAAGGCGTCAATCACATAATCGCGATAGGGCCACGCATGGGGCCGCTCGGTGTTGACCTCGAAGCCATGCGTGTCGGCATAGCGGACGACATCAAGCCAGTGCTGAGCCCAGCGCTCTCCGTAACGCGGGGAGTCGAGCAGTTCGTCGACGACTCGTTCACGAGCGTCGTTGGTGGAATCTAGGACAAAGGCGGCGACCTGCTCTGGAGTCGGTGGTAAACCGGTGAGATCGAGGGTCACTCGCCGCAACCACGTCACCGCGTCCGCGTCCGGTGCTGGCTTGAGCCCTTCCGCTTCCAGTCGCGCCAACACAAACCGATCGACCGCGTTTCGCGGCCAAGCTGGATCACCCACATCTGGAACCATCGGTTCGGTCATCGCACGATATGACCAGTGATCACGTCGGTCTTCCAGACGGAAAAGATCGACACCGTCCGGCCAGAGGGCTCCCGCTTCGACCCACTGGGTGAGCGTGGCGATCTCGGCGACCGATAGCCCGTCTCCCTCGGGCGGCATCCGCGAGTCCTTGTCGGGACTGGTGATCATTTGGATCAACGGACTATCAACCGACTTGCCCGCCACCAGGCTGGGACCATAAGCATCTCCGCCCTTGAAGGCTTCAGACTTGATGTCGAGACGCAGCCCGCTCTTCTGCTTGGCCTCTCCGTGGCAGGCGTAGCAGTGAGTCTTGAGGATCGGCTGGACATTGCGAACAAAGTCCACCGGCTCGGCATTCACTGAGGAGTGAAGCAGTACGAGCGAAGCTATGACCACGAGTCTCATTATGCGTTTCTCACCAGCAGCTATGCCGTCATCCGCCATCACTTCGACAACCGCTCCAACACATTCCGGGTGATGCGTTCGGTGACGGTATCGCCCCCGCGCAGGCCATGCGCCCAGTCGGTCGAGCCGCAGGTGAAGACCGTTCCCCCGCGGGTGTAGACCCCCAGGCAGGCCGCCCCGATGCGTCCGCGTTCCCACTGATCGTACCACTCGCAGTCGCCCGCTTCCCACTTCGCGGGGCAGGTCGCCAAGACCTCGAATGTCTCCGGCGTTCCATCGCGGTGGGTCGGGAACGGAAGCCCCTCTTTCCAGGTCAGCTCGCACCCATCGCACTCGTAACCGACGATGGTGTGCTTCGCCCCGAACTCGTCGTCTCGCTTGAGTTCAGTCCCCGCGAAGAGCCAGTGCTCGGGGCGATGAACCTTGAAAGCCCCCTTGCCGTCCATGAACTGCCCGTGGCTCAAATGATATCCACCAAACAGGAACCCCACGCCCGTGAGCGTGTTCTCGGGGCGCTTCACCAAATGGTGGCTCCACGTGGTGCTCAGCGTCTTCAAGTCGTCGGTCTTAAAGACCGGATCGGTGTTGAAGCCTTGCTTCCAACAGGTGAGCGCCTGCCCCTGTTCCTCGGGCCGGACCTGCCAACAACAGGTGTTTCCGCTGAAGAACGCCACATTCCCGCCCGCCCCGATGAAGGTCTCTAACTTGTCCCGCATCCCGCCGGACCAATACTCGTCATGGCCAATACTCAGGACCAGCTTGTAGTTCTTCAGCATCTCGGGACGCTGCTCCAGATCGAGGTTCGTGGCGAAGTCGAGCACAAAGCCGTTCTTCTCCGCCCACTGCACGAAGGGGTATTCCCAGTTGCCGTACTGGCTCGACTGCGGACGTTGGAACGAGACGCGGTTCCCCTGCCCATTGGCCCGCCCGTGGTAGGCGTACAGGCTCCCCCCGCCCCAATTCGTGTAGGCGTTGTAAGTGTTCGTCGAGAGTTGCAACAGTACCTTCGAGTTCTTCCCCGGTTCCGCCGGTCGCACGATGAAGAACGTCTCGGCCTCTGCGGTCCGGCCATTGCGTACGACGAACTTCCCCCCGCCATCGGCCACGCGGAACGTCACCTGGTAGTACCCCGTCACCCAATCGGCAGGCACCGCCAGCTTATAGCTGACCGGCCAGTTGCAGCCGTGCGAACTGGCGTGTTCGGGGATCGGGTGAAACCCGCCGCCGGGGATCTTCGCCTGCTGAAAGACGACCTTCCGCTCCGCACCGAGACGGGCGATCTCGATGCTGTACTCGGCGGCTGTCGTCGAAGTATGGAGGGCGAGTTCCTCGCCGGGAGCGAGGCTCTGGCGATCGGGGTAACCCTCGATCGAAAGCCCCGGCGGGATGTCGTTATCGGCGACGACTGGACTGCCCGCTGCCAGGGCAATCCCGACCACGCAGAGGCCCATGCGAATGATGAGATGCAAATTCATGAGATGGTTCCCGTGGGGAAAAGTTTCGGCCCAACACCCGTGTCCCCATGATGCCTCGGGGTCAGAGAGTTCGGACCATGAAAAAAAGCCCAGCGGTCCGCACCTCTGGGCTTCTCAAGCATCACTTCACGCTCCGTAGCGGTTACGCGTACTCGCGGTTCTTGATGATCCCCGGTAGCGGGATCGGGTACCGACCGTTGGCATCGGCCTTGAGCGGCGACTCGGATTCGAGGGTCAGGCTCTCGATCCCGGGGGCGAACTCGTGGTCGTTCACATCCGGATCGAGGAAGTCCTTCAGCGTCCACATCTGACCGGTGTGTGCCGCCATCCGGCCCATGCTGGTCACAGCACTGGCCATCACGCCCCGCTCCAATTCGTTATAGGGCGTGTTGCTGCGGATCGCAGCCAGGAAGTCATCCCATTCCAACTGGTACGGGTTCTTTTCCGGTTCGGGACAAGTCCACAGCAAGTTGGCTTGGTCGAGGTTCTGCCCCTTATAGATCCGGCACTTGGCGGGGTGGTGGCCAGCGGTCGAGATCACACCGACGCCCTTCGAGCCGTGGATGTAGCTGGCGAACTCGTTGTGGTGCCCCGGAATCGTCCGGCCATCGACGAACATCTTCGTGCCGTCTTTGAACGTGTACTCCATCGCATAGGAGTCGAAGTTCTGGTCGACAGCATCCTCATCCGATGCCAGATACTTCTTATAGTGCCGACCGCCGAGGGCGTGGACCGACACCGGCCAGTCGTTCTTCATCCAGCACGATTCATCAATGTTGTGAATCAGGAAGTCGCTGACCGCTCCGCCCGACAGCCACAGGAAGCTGTGGAAGTTGGCGATCTGGTACATCAGTTCGCTCTTGCTGGAAGCGGGCCGGGGGCCGACCGATTCCGAGGCCGTTTTTCCCGCCATGCGGTAGGCCCGGATCATCAGGGTCTCGCCGATCTCGCCGCCCTGAATCCGGTCAAACAGATCCTTGCGAGCATGGCAGTGGCGGCACATGAGTCCGACGCCGATCTTGAGCCCCTTCTCCACAGCCTTCTTGTTGAGTTCCAGCATCCGCACGCTGGTCGGGCCGTCGATGGTGACCGGCTTCTCCATAAAGATGTTGAGGCCCTTCTCGATCGCATACGCGAACTGCGACCAGCGGAAGGCGGCGGGCGTCGTCATGATCACGATGTCGCCGGGGCTCAGACAGTCCATCGCCTTTTTGGAGGCGTCGAAGCCGATGAACTTCCGTTCGGTCGGCACATCCATCTTGTCGGCACTGGGGAACTGCACCGCCAGATTGTCGAAGCTGCTCTTCATCTTGTGGTCGAACACATCGGCCATCGCGACGAGCTTGGTCTGTCCGTTGGTGACCGACAATGCGTTGGTCGCCGCCCCGGTCCCACGTCCGCCGCACCCGACAAGGGCGACCTGCAACTTATTGTTCTCCGCAGCGAAGAGCTGTGGCGCGGTCGAGAGAACAGTCCCAATGGCGGCAGCCTGAGTTGTGCGTTGCAGGAACTGCCGTCTTGAGGTGGTGTTTTCGATGGGTTGTTGCATCGGGGGTATCTCCAGAGGAAGGGAAGAAAGAGAGGAGTTAGGGGTTCGGAATTCGTGACGGAGGGGGAGAGGGGGGCGGCTGAGGCAGGCCTCCACGGCCAGACAACAGACCGGCCATCCAGGCATCGTCTTCAGGACTGAGTTTGGGTCGAGGGGCGTTGGCGTAGTTCAGTCGGCGGTGGTACGCTCCCCGGTCATAGGCCAGAGTGATCAGTTCCTGGAGGTCGAGGACGATGTCGGTCTCGCCCCGCCGCAAGGGTATTCGAATCCTTGGGAGCGGGTTTCGCAAGTTGGTCAAGTAACATTCGATGCGATGGGGGTATCGAACGCGGGTCACACTAATGCGGTACGGGCCTTGGCACTCGGGCGGCGTCTCGACTTGGCTGGGGTGAATCGTCCAGCCACCGCCGAGGATTAAATCGATCTCGACGAGGTTCACGCCACTCGCGAGAAGGTCGTTCTGCTTACGGCGGAAGGCATGTCGCTCGTCCTCGCCATTCTTGTTGGAAGGACTCAAGAACTCGACGCTGGTGATGAGTCGCGACTGAGAATCGAGGATCCGGACCTCACGCATTGTCTGGGGTTCAGCGTCGACAATGACGGGCTGGTCCGCATCCAGCAACGCGGGCTCGGGCTCGATGAGAGCGACGGATGATCCCTCCTCGTTGACGCTCACATCCGGACGCCATCGCTGCGGCTTGCTCCAGCCCTCGGCCGAGTCTTCGCTGGACAGAACAACATATTCTTCGACAGAAGCCACCAGATCGCCCGGCAAACGTGGCTGAAGTATGTCGCAGGCATACACCGAAAGCCGAGAATGCACGTCACCCCAGTGGGCTTCGAGAAAGGGGTCCATTCCAGGAAAGGGGGAAGGCATGTCGATCGTTCCTCAGCCATCAGGATTGTCAAGTAACGCTTGCAGCTTCGCCGCTTGTTCGGGGATCAGTTTGGGAAGCCACGTTTCGTCGAGGAGTCCAACCTCGATGAGGTCTCGAAGATGAACGCGATTCTTCAAGCGATAGGCATTGAACTCCATTCGCAGCAATCCCTCGAATGAGACCACGTGGAAGCCTCCCATTTGTTCCATGTCGTCAATCTTCGGAGAAGGAAGAGGGTCGTCCGCATGAACCTTCTCCCCTGCATACAGCACACGAACGGCGTCGCGGTGCTTCTGGCTGTCTCTCTCCAAAAAGTTGTCCGCCCCAGCGACCATTTGGTGCTGGAATCCAACCGCCTCCCAAGCCTTCGTGACTGCGGACAGGTCCGCCCGCCGAATCAGAATGTCGACATCCGGAGTATTGCGGATGGAGGACGGATCGACTCGTGAGACCCAGACACCAATGGCGTTTTCCCCGCAGACCGCATAGGAAATTCCCGCAAGTTCCAAGGCTCCGACCGCTCGCCGCAAACGCTTACGGACAGCTTCCACGGCGGCGATCATCCTGTCCCAGGAGAAGTCTTGCAGTATCGGTGGCATCTCGCACCTTGTGTTCGAGTCATGGCTGTGAGTTTACCTGATTTGCGACGAATGCGAATACAAACTCGGTTGGAATTGAAGGCTGACGCAGCCGAGTCGTTGTGCGGGCTGGCGAAGCGTGCATCCGCTCTTCACAATGGCGGCTCGCCGGTCGCGGTCGCGGCTGGGGGTGTTCTTCTTTTCGGATCGAGGCCCGCATGCCGCCGCGTCAGTCCCGTGTCGGGTTCTTGCTGTTCATGGTCTACCTGGCCCTGTACGGCGGGTTTGTGGGGATCAATGCCTTCTCGCCGGAGTTGATGAAATCAACACCGCTGGCCGGGGTCAATCTGGCGGTGCTGTACGGCTTCGGGCTGATCGTTGCCGCGATCCTGATGGCGTTTCTGTACGGGTTCGTCGGCAACACCGCCGGGGATGCCGAGGACCAGTCGTAGGCCGTCCTCCTCAACCCGCCCCGCTGGGCCGCCAGACACCGTCCGCCTGATTGACGGCCTAGGCAGAAGGGACGGCCTGGAAAGGCCGTCCTACCAATCCCTCAACCCTCATTCCCCTCATGCAATACGAACCCTCCCCACTCGCCGTCGTCATCTTCTGCCTCTTCGTCGGCGTGACACTCGGCCTCAGCTTCTGGCTCGGCCGCAAGGCCAAGACCGCCCAGAGCTTCTTCGCCGCCCACGGTCAGATCCCGTGGTTCGTCAACGGAGTCGCCTTCGCCGGGGACTATCTGTCGGCGGCGTCGTTCCTCGGCATCTGCGGGATGATCGCCTTCTACGGGTACGATGGGTTCCTGTACTCGATCGGGTATCTGGCGGGCTGGATCGTGGCGCTGTTCGTGATTGCTGAGCCGATGAAGCGACTTGGTAAGTTCACGTTTGCCGATGCCCTCGACGCCAAGTTCCAGTCCCCTGGCATCAAGATCGCCGCCGGGATCAGCACGCTGGTGGTGAGTCTGTTCTACCTGATCCCGCAGATGGTCGGAGCCGGGGCACTAGTCAAGCCGCTGTTGAACTGCACCCACGTCGTACTGACCATCCCGGCAGTCACGACGATCAGGATCACGACGATGCCAACCACGATCACACCCGTCGAGTGGTCGAAGTTCAGCAGCGGCTTGACTAGTGCCCCCGCCCCGACCATCTGCGGGATCAGGTAGAACAGACTCACCACCAGCGTGCTGATTCCAGCTGCGATCTTGATGCCAGGGGAGCCGAACTTGGCGTCGAGAGCATCGGCGAACGTGTACTTCCCCAGCCGCTTCATCGGCTCGGCGATGA
>JAYSVZ010000796.1:0-3000 GCA_043718305.1 Planctomycetota bacterium
ACAGCCCCGGCCCGAAGGAAAGTTCTTTGGGGGAATGCGGCGCGGCATCGATGACGAGCCGTACGATGCCGGACTGGTGGTGATCGACTTGGTCGGGCGAATCATCGTCGTCGAGTCGACCTATTCGTCCGCCAGCCGGAGTGGCAGGATCGCGTACCACAATGGGAAGTGCTGCACGGAGCATCACGTCCCGTTTTTGTTGGCTGAGGACTGGCAGATCAGTTCGTATGGGGACCAGTGGCGCGGACTCTCGGAGAGCCGTCGCCGGGAAAAGTCCGCCCAGCCGCTGGTGGACTTTCGCGACGTCCTCTATGGAATCCCGTTGGTCGAGTCTCTCGCCCGCGAGGTCTTCGCCGCCTGCTCCGCGACCCCGCCGCTCCCGCTGAAGGAGCCCGCCGTGTATGACGACGAGGAACGTCAACGCCGCCTCGGCCTTCACAAGCGAATTCATGCCGCCTGGCTTCTCACCTCGCGCAATGACCTCGCGGGAAAGCATCCGCGCGCTGCGGCCTTGGATGGCCATGACCACATCTCCCATGACCTCAGCGACCGCTGTATGCACTGGACGATTCTGGACCAGCCCGCCCCGGGGATTTCGGCCACGTCGCATGCGTTTCGCTACGGCCCTTTCGGCTCGCACGAGTGGTTCAAGTATTACGACCTCGTCCGGGAACTGTTGTGGAGCTGCCATGAGCGGATCTTTGAATTGATCCAGTCGGGGGAGGGTGGCTGCCTGCCCGAGGCGTTCCTGATCGGTGACTTCCTCGCGACCGAAGTCCCCCGCCTGACGCAGGTCCGCGACCAGTGGCTCGACTTCCCGGACTCCGAATGTCAGGGCCGCACGCCGCGTTCGATCATCGACCGCGAGCGAAGGCGTATCCCCGAATCGATCTCCGGCCACGAGGCGATGGCCGACCCCGATTGTCCGTGCTGCCAGATGTTGGCCGAGATGCCAGGGCCGACGTTCTGGCACCTCGATGGATGCAACAACGACGACGAGTTCGCCTTCGATCCCTATTGCAAAACGGTCGCCGACTGGGACGCCAAGCAACGTGATTACGAGGAGATGGACCGCTGCTTTCGAGAGAGCCGGGAAGAACGCCTCCGCATGGGGATCGACTACGAGGACCAGCACAAAGAGAACTCCCCCTGGTCCCGCAGTTTCTCCCTGAGCGACGACAGCAGCGTCCCGCTTGGCATCCGGATCTTCGGCATCGGGTGCAGTCTGGCCGAAGTCATTTGCGACGTGCGGAACGGAGCCGACCGCGACGCCGTTCCACCCGAGCGGCAGCACGTGATCGACCGACTCAACCGCCACTTCGGCAACATCCGCGACGTGTTGCCATCGCCCGACCTGGCTGAGGCGTCGGCCCTGCTCTCCCCGGTCATTGATCGATTTCGCGAGACGCTCGAAGAGGTGGCTGAACTGCCCGGGAACACGCGGCTCCCGGACCACTGTGAATCGCTGGCAGGGGAACTCGATCGCCTGCTCCGCCCGAGCGTGCCGTGGACAGGGACCGGGGCCGATGGCGATGACGACTATCCGTTTTGAAAGCGAGCGGCCTGCACACTGTGATGTGTGGCATTCACTGGTAGCCACGTTTCGCCCGAACGCGGGTGAATGACGTGATTTGCCCACATTCTAACGAACGTGGCCAGGGTCAATTCTGCCCGCGCAAATAAACCTTCGACCGATTCTCGTCAGGATTCTCTGGGTTTCGAGCGAACGAAGAACCCTCCCCTTGGGGGCTCGTAAAGCGATCGCCAACCCCTCATTCAATCAGCCAGTGACTTGTCCCCCTCGCGGCTCGTCTTCTTGATGAGCGTCACTTCATTTCCCGCCGCGTTGTACTCGACGCGGTCCATGAAGGTCTTCATGAGCAGCATCCCCCGACCGCAGGGCCGCCCGATGTTGTCGGGGTCGCGGGGGTCGCGCTGGCTGGCGGGGTCAAAGCCGGGGCCTTCATCGCGGATGATATATCGCAGCCCCTCGGCGGAAAGAATCACATCAATATGAATTCGCCGTGAACGGTAGGGTTCCAACTGTTGCCGCTCTCGAGCCAAGTTGTAGTAAGCGGAGTAGTCTTGCTCGCGAAGGTCAGAGCTGACCTCCAGATTTCCGTGATAGGCGGCGTTGAGCAGGGCCTCCTCCATGGCCACACCAATTTTCAGGCGTTCACTCTCGCTGAAGATCCCCATGTCGACCACGACCCCCTGGAGGTAGGACACCAGCGAACTGATCAGAGCCTGGTCGTTCTCCAGAACAAACCGCGTCTCCATTTTTTCCATGCGGCCGATCAGCGTCCGGCGGACCCGTCGCTCGCCCGCCAGGGTTAAGACCCGCTCCACGGTTTCCACCAAATCACTCGCCAACAGTCGCTTGGGGACGTAACTGGCGGCCCCACTTTCCAGAGCCTGGACTGCGATATCTTCGCTGCCTTGCCCGGTCATCAGAATCACCGGAGTGATGGCATGTTCCGCCCGCATATGCCGGACAAACTCCAATCCATTCATCTCCGGCATCTGCAAATCGGTGATCACGGCATCGACGGTATGATCGCGAAGCCACCCCGCAGCCTCTTTGCCGCCGATGGCATAATGCACCAGCCAGCCGTCTTGCTTAGAAAGCAGACCGCCCGCCAGTTTTCGATCGACCGCCGAGTCATCCACGACCAAAAGCGAGATCATCGAAGGCTCCCTCGGACCAACCACCCGGCAACCACACCCCCGCTACGACAACAGCCCGCACGAGATGCTAGTCATTAGCGTACCCCGAATGACATCCCCTGCCAAGCGGCCCGTCCCGCGATCGATCACCAGGGGTGTAGGAAGAGATTACGGGATTTTGAAATTCATAGGGTTTCCCAGTAGGGAGCCCATTGATCGCTGTAGGCGAGGCTGTACAGGCCGGCCATGCGGTTGACGCGGCGGACGCGCCAGCGGGCGGCGTTGGCTTTCAGGCGGCGACCGATCAGGTTTTTACACGCTCCTTCGACTTGG
>JAYSVZ010000797.1:0-8977 GCA_043718305.1 Planctomycetota bacterium
TGCCCGCCGATCCACTTCTTGAACTCAGCTCCGGCTTGGGTGGCCACGACCTCGACGCCGTAATGCATGCAGCCGATCCCGACGCCCTTTTGAGTCCACTCTTCGGCCAGCTTGAGTCGCCGTCCATTCTCCTTGACGAGTTCATGCCCCCCGCCGCCATCCATGTAGAAGACGATCGCCTCGGCCTTGTCGAAGACGGCTTCGTCTTGCGGCCAACCGTTGAGAACGACCTCGACCTTCACCAGTGGCGAGTCCTTGAGGCACTTCGCCAAGAGCTGCGTCCCGGCATTGAACTCGTGCATCCGCGCGGGGTGCGATGGCTTCCCAGCGACGATCACCACCTTCTTCGGAACCTCGGCGGCGATGGCCAGCGGCGTGCCAACGGTCATCAGGCACACGAAGAGAACAGACAGAATCGAGAACGGTCGTAACATCAGAGATCTCGGAGTGCAGGACGGAGAAGTGGCTTCGAAGGCATTGAACCGATTTCGACCAGAAAAAGCGACTAGAGAGCCTTCACGGGACCGGCTTTTCCAAGGGACAAACAATTGCCAATGGAAACCAACGGCCCACTCACACCAACCCGTTCAGCGTCCCACTCGCATCGGCGAACTTGTCCGACTCGATCCCCATCCGCTGGGCCATTGTCAGGAGTACGTTCGACAGTGGCGGGTGCTTGTCCGGGTCATGGGCCAGATGTTGACCATGTTTGAGGCCCAACTTCTTACCGCCAGCGAGGATCGTCGGCAGGTTCTTGGGCGAGTGCTCGCCCCCTTTTCCCGAGTTCATGCCGCTGCCGAAGAGGATCATCGTGCGGTCGAGCATGTGACTGTCGGCTTCGGTGGTCGACTTCAGCATCGACATGAACCGTCCCAACCGCGACAGATGAAACCGGTCGATCTCGCCCAGCTTCTTAAGCATCCCGGCGTCGCCGCCGTGGTGCGACAGTTCGTGGTGGTTCTCCCCGCCACCGCCATAGCCGCCCGCCTCACGCGACCACTCGAACGTGATGACCCGCGTGGTGTCGGTGATGAACGCCAAGTACGACAGCTCCAGCATCACATCGAGCCACATCGGGCGGTCGTGCGAATCGCCCGACTTGCTGTTCAGTTGAAGCCCATCGTTCTTGACCTCGGCCTTCGGCTTGTCGATCCACGACTGGAGTCGCTCGACCTGCTTCTCGGTCTGGCGAACACTGGAAAGGTATTCGTCGAGTTTGCGTCGATCGTTCGTCCCGAGTTTGCGCTCGAGAGCGGCGGCCTCGGCAGCCACGTCATCCAGGATCGAGCGACGTTCGATGTACCGCTTCCGGGTCGCGACTTTGTCACCCGCTGATTCCGGGACGAAGAGTCGTTCGAAGAGCCGCTGCGGCGAGTTCTCCGACGGGAGCGGGGTTCCACGGAGATCGAACGACAACGTATGGCTATGCCCTGCCCCGCCGGTCCCCGACTGGTCACCCAGTTGCAGCGACGAGTACCGCGTCTCGACGCCATGCTTCTCGGCCACCAATTGATCGATCGAGAGCGTGTTCGTGTAGTCCGCCCCGGGCTTGTCCTTCAGATTCGCAGCGGTGAGCCAGGTATCCGCACCGCTATGGCCCCCTTCCGAAGCGGGATGCCCCAGACCAGTCAGGACACTGAACTCGGAGCGATGCTCTTCCAGAACCTGGAGCGTCGGCGAGAGGGTGTAGTTCACCCCGGAGTCCTCCGGAACCCATTCAATGATGTTGACGCCGTTGGGGACGTAGCAGCAGATCATCCGCGGCTGGACGAGATTCGACTTCCCCCACGGCTGGAACGTCGACGGAGCAGCCAGCGCATGCGGGAGCATCGCGTCCAGAAATGGAAGCGAGAGCGCCACACCTGCCGCCTGAAGGAGATGACGCCGGGACAATGGGCGGGTGCGGATGTGGAACATGGGTCACTCCGAAAAGGATGGTGGCTCAGAGTACGTGAAAACCAGACAGATCTGCCAGCGTGAAAGCGGCATTGAGGGATGCAGCCGGAATCGGTTCGGGTTCACTCTGCGGGAGATTATGGGGATCGCTCGAGTCGCGTCTCTCTAGGAATTGAAAGTTTGGGTGAAGTTATAATTGCGATTGACAAGCCCATGGTTGCGATTACGATATTGATATTGAGTTATTTGATGTTCGGTCCATGAGGTGCCGCGTGTCCTCTTACACATCGATTCAGGAATTGCCTTCTGGGGATCGCGCGGGTCGCGTTACTCCTTGGTTCCGTTTCATTCCGCTTATGCTAGTAGCATGCGTGGTCGCGTGGTGGAATCTTACCCCCCCCCCCCACACACAGTCGAGAGTTGACCGTCGAGGACAGCCAGCTCAATTTCGGAACGACTTGGGAGCAAGCTGGCTTCCAGTGGCTGCTGCCGATTCGCAACGTCAGTTCCCATCCGATTTCCGTGACATCTGTGATGACCTCGTGCCAGTGTACGGCCACGGGTGAAGCTGCGTTTGTCATCCCGCCCGGCGGGCTGCACGAACTTCCGTTGACCCTGAACTTACTCCTGAAGGAGCATTCCGGAGATGAGCGTGAGCGGACGGAGTTCTCTGTCAACATCATGGCCTACACGCTTGGCCAGGCATCGACACCCTTCGTCTGGACATTGCGAGGTGAGATTCGACGTGCGCTGGATGTGAGTCGCCATCTGATCGAGCTGGGCGATGTACGTAACGGACGCTCATCAGTGGGCGAATCGGTGATCCGCGTCGTGTCCTTGGCACAACTCGAACGGTTGACTGCGACAACGAACGCTCCGGGTCTCCGGACCGATATCCAGAAGACCCCTTTCGACCGCGAATACGAACTGCGTGTGCGTGTTGATCGAGCGCTCCCAGGACGGCAATTCGTCCCCGTCGAGTTGCAGCCATTCACCAAAGAAGGTGATGCGTTGCCTCCGACGGTGATCAATGTGTCCTATCGGGGAGTTGAAAACATGGGGTATCGACCGGAATACCCGCACCTCGGGGCGATCAGCGTGCCGGGCGAGATTCAGGAGCAGTTGATGCTGTTCTCTCGCGACCGGATGCCATTCCGGGTGACCGCCATGCGGACAGAACCCAAGGCTTGCTTCCTTCCCAGTTGCTCGACATCCAGTTCACCGTTACCCCAACACTCTGTCACGATTCAGGTGCAGTCACAGTCGGTGGGGCCGATGTCCGGGTTTGTCGAAATCGACTGGGAAGCGGGGGACGCGTCGCTTGGCGGGCCGCGCAGCGGTACGCTGACGATTCCGTTGGCATTCGAAGGGGTCGACTCTTCCCAGTCCCTCGCAGGGCAGAGTTCACGACCGTGACTGCGGGGACGATGTTCACAGCGCCCACCGTATTGAATTTTGAACAGGAGCCATCATGTTCGCACTTCGCCTCGCCTGCCTGTCACTGCTCATTGGCTTACAGCCGCTCTTGAGCCATCCCCTGCAAGCGGAGAATACCGATCCGCGAATCGCCACGATTCGGGAAGCCTGGCAGAAGCGGCAGGACCGGTTTCAGTCGGTCATGGCGACCGCCAAGCAGGACAAGCAGGAACGCCATCAGTTAGAAGAGCCCGCTCCCGGAGAGCCCCTCCCGGTGGAATCCAAGAAGATGGAGACCATCACAGGTGACATCCATTGGCACGTGGATGGTGACAAGATCAATGTTCAGCGGGAGGGGAAATCGACAGATCCCCGCACATCACCCCGGACGAGGTGTACGTCGACCCCCGAGGGAGGACGCTGCTTCTTTGGCCACTACAAGCCCAATGCTCAGGGTTACCTGGGATCGGGGCACATTTACAAATCCCCGGAAGCGAAGGGGTCGATGGTGATGTATGGATTCGGTGATCCCTTTCCGTGGTTCGTGCGGCCGCTTTCTGTCCCACTGACGAGAATTGACTTGGAGAAGGGGCGCATCGAGGATGAATCGAGCTTGATCGATGGCGCCCCGTGCTGGCGGGTACTGATCCCCTCCGGAAACGATTCCGGGCTGGACCAGGAATTGTGGCTCGACCCCCAGTTGGAATTTTGCATTCGACGACTGATTCGCTCCCAAGGGGCGATCCCGATCCATCGCTGCGATGTCCAGTACAAGCACTCTGAACAACACGGTCTGCTACTCAGCCATTGGCGGCAGATCCGGACGGCGGCGGACGGTGAACTGAGAGCCAGCGGTGACTTCAAGATTGAGTCTTTTGAGGTGAACGTACCGGTGCCGACCAGTGCCTTTGAGTGGACATACGAACCCGGCACTCGTGTGACCGACCAGGACACAAAGGAAGAGCATGTGGTCCAGGCCGATGGCCAGTCTGGACCATCTCGTTCCATGATACGAGCGAAAACTGCGTCGCCTCTCCCCCTCAATGCCGGCCTGATCGCCGATGGGGGAGCCGTTCGACGTTGGATTTGGCCGGGACTCTTCGTCCTGGTCTCTGTGGTGGGATTCTGCGTCTGGCACCGCGTGCGTGCCGGGTAAGGAATCCATGTTCGGGGAGAATGGAAAATGAACCGATTGAAGAGATGCCAGCCATTGTGCTGCGCTGTGTTGCTGTTGATCATTTGCCCGACGATTGCAGTGAGCTATCCAGAATGCACAAAAGGGTGTGCCGAAAACGACTGCTACAAGCTCGGGAACCACCTTTTCAAGTACGATCGGTCGCACGGGAAAATGCTCATGTGGTCGCCCTGGATCGTCAACAACAACGAGCACCCCGATATTGATGGCGATGCACAGCGCTGGGAGACGACGGGGGAATTCCACTGCCCAGGCAAGTGGACATCCACGGGAGTCTGTAATGAGCCTGATCCCATGACCGAGCCAGATACGATTAATCCCGTGTACAAATGCCAATCCTCCGGGGAATAGTTCAGTGACGATGTCCCCTCCCGGTGATCGTACCGCCACACCCACCACTGGCTTCACCCTCGTGGAGCTGGTGGTGGTGCTGGCGATTATTGGTTTACTGATGGCGCTGATCCTTCCGGCGGTTCAATCCGCACGAGAGTCAGCTCGGCGAATCGACTGCCGCAGCCATCAAAAACAACTGGCGCTGGCACTCCATAATTATCATGACCTGCATGGTCGCTTTCCCGGGGGGTGTGTCTTTGCGGACGCTGGAGGGAGAGGTTTCTATCAGACCTGGACCACTTCCATCCTTCCGCAGATCGATCAAGCTTCACTCTACGACCAGATTTCGTATGACACAGACGTTCCCGGCCAGAACACTCCATTCGTACGAGTTCTGATACCCGTTTATTTGTGTCCCAGTGATCCCCGATCGGGCAGCCCCGTGGCGGGTGGTGGCGCACTGACTAGTGGTGGTGGAGGGCTTAACTATCTGGGAGTCTCCGGCCAGAATGGAAAACAACCGATCAGCGACTCGAATAGCTGTGAGCTTTGGAATCAGGATTTGCGAATCCAGCCGAAGATTCACGACGGAATCCTGGCGGGTCAACGCTTGATCCGATTTGGAGACATCACCGATGGCACCTCGCAGACGTTTCTGATCGGTGAGCGGGGGATTATGGAGAATCTCGGACGCTGGGCCGGGCCGGGATTTGGCCAGTGTCCGTTCGGACTGGCGGATGTGGTGTTGCCGACGGGAACACGTTTGTTCGGCGGGCTCGTCCCACCGGTCGACGGTTTCGGCGGGAGATTGGAGTGGTGGAGCCATCACCCCGGTGGAACGCACTTTGCGATGTCCGATGGCAGCGTCCGCTTCATCAGTTACTCCATCGATCGTCAACTCGTGAGCGCCCTGACCACGCGCTCTGGCGGAGAGGTCACGCAGAGTGAGTGGTGAAGTTCGACGGGCCTAGCGGTCGAGAACGGGCCATTGTGGCCTGCCCCGGCTCACCCCTCGTCCCCGCGCGCTTCCAGCACCGACAGGAACGCCTTCTGCGGGATGTGACGCTGCTGCTCGATTACCCAAACGCGACGAATTCACTTGCCACTTGAACTATGATCAGGCATCGACGTGGTACGCTGCATACCGCAACGTACCACGTCGATGCCTGATGTCAAGGGAGAATATAGCTGGGGCGCAACAGAATGCCCTAGGTTGACACGATGTCCACAAAATCGAAAAACATCACGACAATCAGGTTGCCAACATCGTCAACAGTGACGATACTGAGTTTGCAAGTGCCCGCTGACCGAATCGTTGCCTTAAGGTGACGTGCCTGCGAAAGCAGGATAGGTAAGCGGGTTTTTTATGCGCTGGGTGGCCAAAACTCAACAAACGTTTCTCTGTGTCGTATCAAGTCGCGGTACTGGCTACGGTCTGAGCGAGTCGAAAACGAACGATAGACAGCTCCAGAAACGTAGTCAGCAACCTGGATCAGCGGGTTCGATTTCGATCGAACGGTGCGTGTCTTCTTGATGCAAGGGCAGTCAGGGGTGGACCATTCCCGACTCTCTTGTCGCAAGTAAGTGCCCATTTCGTTAGAAAAAGTGGCGCCGCCACATTCATCCATGATCAAGATCGTTTGAGATAGTCGACTACGAAGCGGGTACAAGGCTGACCGGCAAGCAAATTGATAGATCGAGTGCTTGTGGCGCAAATCGGGGTCGGTGATCGCCTTTTTGTTGATGACGAAGCTGCTGTATTGGAAGTCGTGCTGCGCAATGACCTGCAGTGCTGTCCGGATGATGTTGGGATTGTCCTTGGCGAAGTGAAACTCCTTGTGGGGCGACAGTCTCAGTTGTGTTCGAAGGACGGTGAGTGCGGATTGACAAGCGTTGGCCTCGTCGGGGTTGGCAAAGTGAACGACCGTGACGGAGAACAATGGAGAAGAGTCCGGCGTTAAGCCTGGGTCTCCAGATTCGTCCAGGAGTGTCAGCATCGTGTGGCCCGATCGAGTGGTCGGTGATTACAAGCAAAATGACTCGCCTGGTGGCTCAGGTGGGGCAGTCAGTTCATGCATTTGTGAAAGAGCCGCTTTTGCCTTGCAATGCCTCCAGTTGGCCAATCGCGGCACCCCAACTCACACAAGGGCACACCTCGGGCAAGCGGCCAATCACCCCTCATCCCCGCGCGCTTCCAGCACCGACAAGAAGGCCTTCTGCGGGATTTCGACTTCGCCGAAGGACTTCATCCGCTTCTTGCCTTCCTTCTGTTTGTTCAGCAGTTTCTTCTTACGGCTGATGTCGCCGCCGTAGCACTTCGCGGTCACGTCCTTGCGAACGGCGGAGATCGTCTCGCGAGCGATCACCTTGCCACCGAGAGCGGCCTGGATCGCGATCTCGAACTGGTGCTTCGAAATTTCTTCTTTCAGCTTCTTACACACCGCCCGCCCGCGGCGTTCAGCGGTCGTGCGGTGGACGATCATCGCCAGCGCTTCGACTTTGGCCCCCTTGACCATAATGTCCATCTTGACGAGGTTGGCGTCACGGAAGCCGATGACTTCGTAGTTCATCGTGCCGTACCCGCGCGTCACCGACTTCAGCTTGTCGTGCATGTCGTACACGATTTCGGCGAGTGGCAGTTCATACACCAGTTGGGCGCGGTCGGAGCCGAGGTACTCGGTTGTCTTGTAGATGCCCCGGCGGTCTTCGCAAAGTTGCATCAGCGTGCCGATGCAGGTTGAGGGGACGATGAACTGCACCTTGGCAATTGGCT
The DNA here is from genome assembly GCA_043718305.1 of Planctomycetota bacterium. Taxonomy (GTDB): domain Bacteria; phylum Planctomycetota; class Planctomycetia; order Planctomycetales; family Planctomycetaceae; genus TH-plancto1. The sequence goes on from JAYSVZ010000797.1 coordinate 7,614, forward strand.
CGCGGAATTCTTTGATCTGGCCACTGTCAGGGACATCGACGGGGTTGTCGATCTTCTGGACCACGTCGGTATGCAGCAGCAGTTCATAGGTGACGTTGGGGGCGGTCTGGATCAGGTCGACTTCGGCTTCCCGCTCCAGCCGCTGCTGGATGACCTCCATGTGCAACATGCCGAGGAAGCCGCAGCGGAAGCCGAAGCCGAGGGCGTCGCTGGTCTCGGGGGTAAAGGAGAAGCTGGCGTCGTTGAGACTGAGCCGTTCGAGTTCCTCACGCAGGTGTTCAAACCCGGTGGTGTCGATGGGGTACATGCCGCAATAGACCATTTGCTGCGGTTCTTTATACCCGCGAAGCGGCTTGTCGGTGGGCCGGGCGGCGTGGGTCAGGGTGTCACCGACGTGGATGTGCCGGATTTCCTTGACGCCGGTGATGACGTATCCCGCTTGGCCGGGGCCAAGCTGTTCGCAGGGGACCATGTTGGGGCGGAATTGGCCAATCTCGATCACGTCATTGATCGAGCCGCCCTTCATGAACTTGACGCGGTCGCCCTTCTTGACGGTGCCATCCATGACGCGGATATAGGTCACCACGCCTCGGTAATAGTCGTACTTGCTGTCGAAGATCAAGCACTTGAGCGGTGCGGCGGGATCGCCCTTCGGCGGGGGGATCTTTTCGATGATGGCGCGAAAGCACTCCTCGATCCCGATGCCCTGCTTGGCGCTGACCTGCAAGGCATCGGACGCATCGAGTCCCACGATCCGCTCGATCTCTTCGCAGACTTCCGGGATGCGGGTCACCGGCAGATCGATCTTGTTGATGACGGGGATGATCTCGAGGTTGGCCTCGATCGCCAGATAGGCATTGGCCACCGTCTGGGCCTGCACCCCCTGGAAGGCATCGACAACCAGCAAAGCCCCTTCGCACGCTGCGAGACTCCGCGAGACTTCGTACTGGAAGTCGACGTGCCCGGGCGTATCGATGAAGTTGATCTCGTAGACCTGGCCATCGAGCGTGTAGTTGATCGCGACGGCGCGGGCTTTGATCGTGATCCCGCGTTCCCGCTCGATTTCGAGGTCGTCAAGCACCTGATCCTGGAACTCGCGCTTCGTGATCGTTCCGGATTTCAGCAGGAGCTGGTCCGCGAGGGTGCTCTTCCCATGATCGATGTGGGCGATGATCGAGAAGTTCCGAATGTATTTCGTGTCCATGACACAAGAGCCGAAATTGAAAGGAGTTGCGATCGAACCAAGGAGTGAGGAAGCCATCGCAGCCACTGCGAAGACTTGTCTCGAGCCGGGAGTATAGCGACTGTTCTCCCTTCACCGGGAGGGAGGATGATTAGAGTCGGAAAAACGGGATTGATGGACG
>JAYSVZ010000798.1:0-2996 GCA_043718305.1 Planctomycetota bacterium
CAACGTTGGATCGCGGAGCGATCCACGACTATCTCTCAAACGATCCTTAACGGATCGTCCCTCGAGCCCCTTGCGAGTCCATGGCTAGGTTGTTTCGCAAACGCAGTTCGTTTCGCATCCCGATTACGCTGAGCGCCAGCCTGATGGCGCTCAATGTGACGTTGATGGTCTGTTGGATTATCGTCCTGGCGCAGGGGGCCAGTTGGACCGCTTTGACGCTCGGCGTCGTGCTATTTACGTTAATTCTCGTCGGGATGTCGTTGTGGCTCGTGCTGACGCTCAAAGAAATCGCCCTCAATAACCGGCAGGCGAACTTCGTCGACAGTGTCACGCACGAACTGAAATCGCCCATCGCGGCCTTACAACTTTCCCTCGAAACGGTCCGTATGCGGCAGCTCACCATCGAGCAGCGCGACCAGTTCTATTCCATGATGGAGCGCGAGCTGCATCGGCTCGACCAACTCATCAATCAGTTGCTGGAGGTCGGTCGACTCGATGCGATTGGAGAGAACGAAGTCGAGGAGGAGATCGAGTTAGAGCCGCTGTTGCGGGAGTGCGCGGCGGGAGCCTGCACGCATCATAAGACGCGGCTTTCGGAGGTCTTCGCACTGAAGGTGCCGCCGATTCGCATCCGGGCGCGGCGGATCGTCCTGCGGATGATCTTCTCGAACCTTCTCGATAACGCCGTGAAGTACGGTGGAGATCCCGCGCGTGTCGAAGTGACCGCCTTGCTCAGCACGGGAGGTCGGGCACATGTCCGCGTCTCGAACAACGGAGCGCGGGTGCCTTATGAAGACCGCAACAAGGTCTTTCAAATCTTCTACCGCGGAGGCAGTGAGCTTCAACGGCGGACCAAAGGGACCGGACTGGGACTCTATATCGTCTCGACGCTGGTGCGAAAGCTGAAGGGGCGGATCAGCGTCGTTGATCGCGACGATGGCCAGTCGGGGTGTACCTTCGTGGTTGACCTGCCGGGGGTCGTACTCCCCGCCGGAGAGGCCGTGCCACAAGCCGCAGAGCCACCGACTGCGCTACGAACTGGGGTTGGAGTTCAGGCTTTATCCGCCCCGGAGCAGCCTAAAGGCTGAACTCCAACCCATCCATTGAGCCTGGACGCAGCACTCGCCAGGACTCCGATCACTTGTTCCGACTGTCGATTAATCGTAGCCTCTCGTCTTGTCGGTTCTTGGTTCCACTCCGGTGAGGCGACCTGATGCAAACTCTTCTTCGATGCTGTTTGGCAATCCTTCTCCTCGCACTGACCGTGGTGAGTTCCTCCCGAAGTCATGCGGATGAAACGCCCTTTCCGAAGGATGCCCCGCTCGAAAAACTGTGGGGCGATGGCGAGTTCACCGAGGGAGCCGCCCTCGGTCCAGACGGGGCGATCTACTTCAGCGACATCCCGGGCAAGGTGCCAGGAAAGGTCTATCGCTTCGACCCAGCAACGGCCAAGACGACCGTTCACTGTGCCGAGAGCCGCAAAAGCAATGGGCTGGTGTTCGATGGTCAGGGGCGGCTGTTGGCGGCCTGCGGTGCCAATGATGGGGCTCGGGCTCTCTGTGAAATCACCGCTGACGGGCATGTGAAGCCGTTGGTCTCGAAGTTCAAAGGGAAAGCCTTCAACGCGCCGAATGATCTGGATGTCCATCCGAAGGGGTGGGTCTACTTCAGTGACCCGTTCTACGTCGGTCCCGAGAAGCTGGAACTCGACCAGATGAGTGTCTACCTGTGGCGACCCGAAATGAACACCGTTGTTCGTGCCACGACGGAGATCACCAAGCCCAACGGTGTCGCGGTCTCTCCCGATGGGAAGACGCTCTATGTCGCCGAAACGAACAACGGACAGCCGAAACTCGGCGACTCGCCGTTTGCCGCCTGGCGGATGACGCTCAATGCTTTTCCGATTCATGATGATGGGACGCTTGGTGAGCGGACGATCTTGCATGACTTCCAAAAAGAGGTCGGCATCGACGGGATGTGCGTCGATCCCCAAGGGCGGATTTTCGCAGCTGTCCGTAGTGAGAAGCGATTCGGAATCGCCGCCTTCGATCCACAGGCGAAGAAGCTACTGGGGTTTGTTAAAACGCCCGAGGTGCCGACGAACTGCTGCTTCGGCGGTGGGAACGACAAAGAGACGCTCTACGTGACGGCGGGGAAGAGCTTGTACCGCATCCGGCTGGCGAAGTAAGACGTGCCGTCTTACCGTAGGACGGGCATTCCTGCCCGTCCCGCACGAACGCCAACCTGACGATCCACACCGCTGGTCATCCGTAAGTCACGCGTCCCCTCGGGACGGCCTGGAAAGGCCGTCTTACCGTAGGACGCGCATTCCGTCCAGACGTGTTGTTACTGAACGCCCTGCTGCGTATTCGCCCGCTCGACCTCCAGATCGTCCATCCCGCCCGAGAAAAAAGTCCGGATGCGTGGCCAGCCGACTCGTAAAATAAAGATCAGAATCGGGATCGCGATGGCCCCGATAATCAGGATCGTTTCCAGGCTCATCGCCCCGTCTTCGTCCCGGTGAATCCGCTTCATCAGTCGTCGAAAGGCAGCCAGCGAACTCATCGGAACTCCTCACACGTTACAGACCCGGACTCCCAATCACCCGGCATGACCAGGCAAACGAAGCCCGCACCGCATCTTGGCAGAGCGGCCACGCCAGCGCCAAGACCGGAAGCAACACTCCCACCACCAGAATCAGATCGATCGAGGCGGCTGCCCTTCGCTGCCGTCCCTCCCAGCGGCAACCAGCCGATTTTGCGGATCGCTGCATGCGTGGCCTCATGGGATAGACGGGAACCGATCTCTCTTCATCATCGGATTTCATCGCCGGGAGTTCAACTCGAATCGGGTTTCTCGCGCGAATTCGTGAATCATCAATGATGGCGACAAGGACCGCTTGGAGCACTACTATTCAACACACGGGCTGAAAGTAAGAAGCCTTCGAGTGATCGAGCCGTGTGCCCCAAAGCCCAATCCCCGGGTTCGGGTCGGAG
>JAYSVZ010000799.1:0-8971 GCA_043718305.1 Planctomycetota bacterium
TACACGGAAAAAGAGAGGAAACCAAGCGTCATTCGAACGTCTCGCGGCGTGGCGAAGGTCTGTTTTGGGGATGTGACATGCGGAACATGGCCGCTCTACGAACGACTTCCTCTCGGTTCTTTTTCCGTGTAGTCCGTGTGTTCCGTGGTTCATTCTCTGCCTTTGAAACTCCTGGAAACACGGGGAACCCGTAGTCTTGGCACACTTTGAAAGCCCTGTCCTGAAGGGAAGCCAGAAAATCGCAGCCTCGGGAACCGGCGTTCTGGCATCCCTCCAGGATGCAATCACTGGGAGGGCCAGGACCGGTGGTGTCGCTGGCGCTCAACCACCGGCTAATTTCTGAGACCCCACCGGGGTCGATCAGGCAGACTTTCGCCCTCGGTCGACGGACTGCCGTGATTCGCGACGACACTCGATTCTGAGCCTTCACACCGTTCCCCTTGAGGTGAAGCCACTTCAAGGATAGAACCTCATGACTTGCGGACTTCCCTCAGAATTGATTCTTGCATCCGAGTGTTCCATGAATGCTGTGCATTGCGTTGTGATGGCCTCCCTCCTGTTCGTTGGATCACTCGCAATGGCGGCTGAGCCGACGCTGGTGATTGATGTCTGGCCGGGGGTGGCTCCCGGCGAGCCGAGCGGGATTGGGGCTGAGACGGGGGAGACCAAGCCGGGCGAGTCCCCCTCGACACTGCGAGTCGGGAACGTCACGAAGCCGACGCTGGCGGTCTTTCGTCCGGCAGCCGACAAGGCGAACGGGACTGCGGTGATCATCTGTCCGGGGGGCGGGTACAACATCCTGGCCTATGACAAGGAAGGGACCGAGATCGCCGAGTGGCTCAACACGATCGGCGTGACGGGGATCGTGCTCAAGTACCGCGTCCCACGCCGACCGAACGACCCCAAGGACCAGCAGCCGGTTTGTGCCTTGCAGGACGCCCAGCGGGCACTGCGGCTCGTGCGGAGCAAGGCCACCGACTGGAAACTCGACGAGAAGAAGATTGGCATCCTCGGTTTTTCGGCCGGTGGGCACCTCGCCGCCTGGGCCTCGACGAACACCGAGACGCTGAGCTACCCGGCGGTGGATGGGGTTGACAAGCTCGCGGGCCGCCCCGACTTTACGTGTCTGATCTACCCGGCGTATCTGGTGACGAAAGACCTCTCCGCGCTGACTCCGCAAATCGCGGTCAATGTCAAGACGCCGCCCATGTTTCTGGTTCACGCTTACGACGATGGAGTTCCCGCCGATAGTAGTGTGCAGATGTTCCTGGCCCTCAAGCGAAGCAAAGTCCCGGCGGAGCTGCATGTCTACAGTAGCGGCGGGCATGGCTACGGGATGCGCTCTGGTCCGCATGCTGTGGTCACTTGGCCGAAGCGGTGCGAGGACTGGCTGCGCGCGAATGGGTGGGCGAAGTAGTCTCCGTTGGAGTTCAGGCTTTAGCCTGTCCGGGGCAGAAGTCGTCGCACCGCGTACGGAGTCAATGGATGGAGCCTTCTCTCCTCAAAACGCTCTTTCGGCGCGTCCGAGCCGTCGGAACGTTCTGGATCGCGGAGCCTTCGCTCAAGCATCTCGAAGCGATCCGCGCGTACGAACTGAGTGTCGTCTGCGAATTGCTCCCCACATCGGGGCGACTGCTAGAGATCGGTGCGGGGGCGGGCTGGCAGGCCAAGGCCCTCGAAGCGAAAGGCTACGAGGTCAGCGGCATCGACATCCCGTCGAGCAACTATCGCAGCGAGATCATCTGGCCCGTCACCGAGTACGATGGCCACCGGATTCCCTTCGAGGACCAGACGTTCGACATCATCTTCAGTTCCAATACTCTCGAACACATCCCGCATGTGGTCGATTTTCAGAAAGAGATTCTGCGGGTTCTGAAGCCGGGCGGGATGGTGATTCATCTGGTCCCCTCGGGAACGTGGCGGTTCTGGACGAACCTGACGCATCTCCTCAAACGCTGGAACTTTCCCGACGTGCATGGGGAACTCGCCGGGAATTCCCTGAGCGAGATTTACTTCTTCAGCCGTCATTGGTGGACCCAGCTCTTTCAAATGAGCGGCTGGGTGATCAGCCAGCGCCGTTCCAACCGTCTGTTCTATACGGGGCATTCGATCATGGATTCTCGACTGTCGATGGGGGTCCGGCGGTGGCTGAGTAGGATTCTGGGGGGCTCGTGCAATCTGTTCGTGCTCCGCCGATTGTGAATCTTAAAACTCCCATTGTCAGCACAACAAGCCCTCCCCGCATAACCAGTGCAGTCCTTAAAACGGCACCGGCATAGACTCTCTGACTCGCAGCTTGGTTACGGTTTCAAACGACTTCGGGCAGGATTCTCCATCGGATGCACAGTCGATCATTTGTATGGTAAGATTAAGAGACGGGGTGTTCACGCAGGACTCCTTCCAATCGCGTCTCGGAGTGCATCGACCATGTCTGGCCAGGTTTCGTTGAAGTGGGGCCACGTAACCATTACGGGCAACTTCCGCGACAACAACGAAGACAATTGCTTCATCGATCCCAAGGCGCGGTATTTCCTCGTCGCGGATGGAATGGGGGGACAGAGCGCTGGCGAGAAGGCCAGCGAGCTCGCGATCGATTTGATCTCCGAGAAGCTCCAGCAGTGGGTCGACTTCCAGAAATTGGATTCCAAGACAACCGTCGACGCGATCGATCGGGCTGTCACGCATGCGAATAACGAGATTATGGCCCTGGGCGGTCTCGATGCGCGATACAACAACATGGGGACGACGGTCACCTTCGTGGTCAACGTCGCCGGAACGTTATTCGTCGGCGGAGTGGGGGATAGCCGGACCTACCTGTTGCGAAGCGGGAAGCTGGAGCAACTGACAAAGGACCACTCACTAACGCAGGCGCTCGTCGATGCCGGAACGATCTCCGCCGCCGAAGCTCGTACGCATCGCTACAAGAATGTTCTGTACAAATATCTCGGCACCAAAGAGGGAAGTGGCGGGTCCGATCCGAAACCGATTAAGCCGGCGCCGGGTGATCGTTATATGCTCTGCTCCGATGGCGTGACTGACGGGGCCACATCAGCCGTGATTCAGGATCTCCTGATTCAGAACAATGACCCGCAAATAGCCGCCCAGAAGATCGTGGAAGCGGCCCAGCAAGGCGGCTCGCGGGACAACATCACTTGCATCGTATTCCACGTGGCGTGAGTCTTATGCCCTGAAAGGGCACAACATACCCTCTGGGCAGAGCGACCCCACGGGAGCGCCGCCCCAGGTCGCGGAGTGAATCTTGGCGACGATCGCCTCGGGCGATGTTTCAATTCCGCGTTGGCACTCGGAGCCTGCGCGCTACGTTGACCCCGCACGATCCCTTCTCTCCGAATAATCCGCAAAGTCGACGAAATCGATTGAAGCGGAATAGCCCATCCATCCGATTGTTTAGGACGAGTCTCTTTGTGGATGGCGTTTCCGGCACGAACATGCCGCTGCAACGATGACAACCAGGCAAGTGTTGTGGGGAGAAGGACAATGCGGAAGACCTTGTGGACGCTGGCTTTGTGCGGATTCGCCTCGGCGTCGTACGTCCAGGCTCAGAACCGAACCCTCGCTCCAGCGGAGGAGTCCCGCCCCTCTGTGGCCGCTCCGGCCCGTCCAGTGGACAAGGCGACGAAGCTGAAGAATTACTCGGCTGAGTTGTTCGGCGAGAAGAAAGCCGTTGAGCCAGCCGAAGAGGCACCGCTCGTCGCCAAGAAGCCAGCACCGGTGGCTCCCCAGCCGCCCGCGATGGATGCTGCTGTTGCGGATCGCGAAGTGGCCACCGACGCCCCGGAAGGCCGCGTCACCGTGACCCGTCGTGCGGCGTCCGAGTCAGTGGCTGGCAAGGTTCCCGTCGCGAAGGGAGCTGCTGCCCCCCAGAAGTCGGCTCCACCGACACCGGCCTCGGAAGGTCGCCCCGCCTGGGCTGACAACTCGTCCGAGCCTGACATCGTCTCCGCTGATGCCGCAGCGGACAAAGAAATCACCGAAAAAGAAATCACTCTCGTAAAGAGCGAAGCGGCTCCCGCTGCGAAGGCCCGGGCAGTTCCCACCCGGGCAGTTCCGGCCCGTGAGGTGCCAGCCCGAGAAGTGCCAGCTGCGACGGAAGCCCCATCCGCAGCCAAGGTCACCAAGGCCCCTGTGAAGACACCCACGACCACTCGCCGGATCGAAGCCCCCGTGGATGTCGCGACGGTTGATGAAGCCGAAGAGGCCATCGCTCCGGCACCGCCCGTCACTCCTCGCAGCCGCATCACAACGACCCGACAGGCCGTGCGCCAAGTTTCGGGAACGTCGACTACCAAGCCGAGCGTGGCTGATCCCGCCAAGACCGCCTTTGGTGCTGACACGGTTGTCGCAACAAAGGCACCGGCTGCGGGTCCGCAAGTCGTCACCGAATGGCGAGCGACCGGTGCCATCAACGTCGGCCAAGAGTCGACTTGCGACCTCGTCATCAAGAACACCGGCAACGCCACGGCAGCTAAGGTTGAAGTCGAAGCGAGCTTCCCCAAGGGAGTCCGTCTCGTCTCGTCTCAACCCGAACCCGATTCGAAGTCCGACCTGGCCTGGACCCTGGACGAACTGGCTGCGGGTGAAGAGCAGGTGATCCACCTGACCTTTATTCCGGAGAGCCGGGGCTCGGTGACTCCCGAGGCGAGTGTTCGCTTCTCGGGTCTCTCCTCGGGAAGCTTCTCGGTCGCGGAGCCGCTGTTGGCGGTGCGATTGGAAGGGGCCTCGGAAGTGATGGTCGGCGAGCCTGCCTCGCAGACACTGATGATCAGCAACCCGGGCACCGGGATCGTGACCAACGTCAAGATTGAAGCCTTGATCCCAGCGGGCCTGGAGCATGCTCGCGGTGCCAAGCTCAAGATGGACTTGGGCAACCTCGCCCCCGGTGAAAATCGTCCGGTGCGGCTGCACTTGACCGCAGTGGGTGGCGGACGCCAAGTGATTGATGTCCATGCCACGGCGGACAGTGGACTGGTCGAGTCGGCCTCGTCCGAAGTCACGGTGATCGCTCCGAGTTTGGCCGCATCGATCGAAGGACCGAGCCTGCGATACTTGGGTCGGCAAGCGACTTACAAATTGTCCGTCGTCAACGACGGGGCTGCGGCCACCGACAACGTCCGGGTCATGTACAAGGTTCCCGAAGGGTTCGAGTTCGTCTCGGGCGAGCGGGGCGTGCAGTACGATGACCAGAACCGAATGTTGAACTGGTTTGTGGGTCGGCTTGATCGCGGTGCGGATGCCACGGTGCCGGTCATCATGACTGCTAAGACCGCGGGCGAATTCACACACTTCATCCGAGCGACCTCGGAACACGGAGCGATCAGCGATGCGGAAGTCTCGACACGGGTCGAAGGGGCTTCGTCGCTCGTGGTGGAAGTGTCGGACCTCGACGACCCCGTCGAAGTCGGTGTCGAGACCGCCTACGAGATCAAGGTCAAGAACGAAGGGACCGCAACCGCTAAGAACGTCAGCCTGACCTGCGAACTGCCCGCTGGTGTCGAGTTCATGACCGCCACTGGCCCGGAGAAACACTCCCACGAGAAGGATCTGGTCAACTTCGAATCGATCGGCGAACTCGCCGTCGGCCAGTCGGTGACCTTCCAGGTGAAGGTCAAGGGAACGCTCTCCGGTAACATGCGGTTCCGGACCCGCCTGACCAGCGATTCACTGGCCGAGCCACTCGCTTCCGAAGAGCTGACGAAGGTCTACGGCGAGTAGCCAACTCCTTCGACAAAGAACCACTCATGACCACGCCGGGCGGATTGCCCGGCGTGTTTTTTTGTTGACGACGGCGACTTCAGGACTGTTGCGTTCGGTGCATCGGGACAGCTTCACGTAATAATCTCCTCGCGGTCAGTATTGATGCCTTGTTCCGGCTCCCCTCTCCCCCCGGGAGAGGGGTTGGGGGGTGAGGGGGCGTGGCGAGCAACTCCCGAATGAACTCTGGCTGAGAGCCGCATGCTCTGACTAAAGTCCAATTCTAAAATGCTCTAATTCTTGTGGCCAAGCAGTTCCCGTTCGATGTCCGCGATCGACGGAAGTCGGCTGCGAAGTTCACGAGGAGCGCGGCATACCCCGCTGGCACAGGCGGTTCATGCTTCTTCGAAGCGGTCTTAGCCACCTTCGTCGCCACCGGCTTGCGAACGATCAATTCCGCCTTCGCCGCAGACTTGTTCAACTTCCGTGGAACACCCCGAGGCTTCTTGACGACCAGTGTTTTGCTGACATCTTCTTCTTCGCCATCACCCATGCTCCTCGACTGGCTTACACAATACAGAATTACGCAACAGGCTGTTGCGTAATTACAAAACCGCCCCTTGGGCTCACTGCCTGCACTGCGTGAGAGATCAATGATCGTGGTGCTGGTCATGATTGTGAGCCGCACCGAAGACGGCGTTCTTCTGATCCCCACGAGCAATCACGTAAGCCAGCAGATCCAGGATCTCCTCGCGAGTCAGCTTGTCGAGCAACCCCTTCGGCATGATCGAGGTCGGCGACTTTGTTCGCGATTCGATATTGCTCTTCGCGATCGTCAGTGCAGCGGTTTTGGCCAGCGGGTTTTCGAGGAGCTTCACTGCGCCGCCGGTCTCCTCGACGATCAGGCCGGTATGCACCTTCCCCTCTTTCGTCTCGAGGATGTAGCTCTGGAACTTCTCTCCAATGACAGCCGAGGGATCCAGGATCGACTTCAGGATGTCCACCGGCTTCTGCTTCGCATCCACCTTCGACAAATCCTGGCCGACCTCTTGTCCTACTCCGTTCAGCTTGTGGCACGCGATGCAGTTCGTGGCGGCGAAGATCTGCTTGCCGTTGCCGAAGTTGCGACCACCGTGGGCGACCTCTTCCAGCAGCGGGGTCAGCTCTTCGATCGTCCACGCCTTGCGCGGACGGTTGAGCTTCAGCAAGTTGTCCTGGGCGGTCATTGGATTCTTGGCCAAGTACCCTTCCGGGTCGGCCTCATATGAGTCGAGGTCAGCCACCACGAACAAGGCCCCATACATCCGCCGCCAATGACCGGGGTAGGTGCAGACGTACGGGTAGACCCCTGGCTCCTTCGGCACGTTGAAGCTCAGCTTCTGCACGTTCCGCGGTTGCAGCAGGATGCTCTTCAATAGAATCTTGTCGGAGTTCGGGACGTAGCTGCGTTCGAGGGCTCCGGGTTGAGTGGCTTGAGCTTCGGCGAGCAGTCCGACCTCTTCGAGTGACCCCGGTTGGGTGATGACGAAGTTGTGCGGCATGATGTCGGTGTTCTCGAACAAGAACTCGACCGGCTTGCCCGCCTGGACGATGAGCCGTTCTTTGTCGTACAGCATCTGATCCGGCACGGTGCCGACACGGATGATCCGCACGCCGATCTCGCCGAGCCTGGCTCGCATCGCCTTTCCCTGGTCGCCTGGCAGCAGCGAGGTCAGCTCGTATCCGAACTGAATCGCGCTCAGAGCCTGCGGCGAGGTCCGCTCAGCAGGAGGCAGCGGAGCAAGGTACGCGATCACCGAATCGAGGAGCGGTTGGGCTTGGTCGCTGGCCCACTCGGTCTTCGGGAGTCGCTGGATGGCGTCGATCGCGACCGATCGGTCGGAGCCTTCGAGGGCGTACTTCACGAGGTGGCGGAAGGTATTGGCCTCCTGCCCTCGCACGGTGGTCAAAGCCAGCATCGCCGAGCGGCGGATCAGCAGTTCGGGGTTGCCCGCTGACATGTCGAAGTCTGACTTCGGATCGGGAGCAGGCAGGCCGCGCTGGACGAGCACTTCTTCCCGCGCGTTGTCGAGAACTTTGAGAGTGAACCCTTCGAGACGCTTCTGAAAACTCTCTGTGCGGTTGTAGACCGAAATCCGCTCGACAGGGTACTCAGCGCCGAGATCGACTTCCCACCACGGGTTTTCGCCGTCCTCGGGAGTGTGGGTTTGGCCGCCCGCCCCGTAGATTGGATTTGTGTTGCCATCAATGGCACGCTGCGCATCTCCGCCGTGCGAGGTCTTCGACTGCGTCGCTTTGCCACGACGGGCGATGTTCGTCCCATCGGTCATGACTTCGACTTCGGCCAAGGTCAGTGGGCGACGTCCCTGCAACTCGATTCGCACGTAGCGGCCAAAGGTTCCCTTGGCATTCGCGCTCGCCGACCGCAGGTTCACTGGCAGCCCTTCGAGCAGCGGTTCAACCAGCGGATAGAGAGCGGCTCGCACGCTGGGGTCACGGACCATGGGCATCGCGTTGACGAGATCGCGGAGCGACTTGGCCGATTGCGTGGCGAGCTTCCACGATGGATCGACCGAACCGTCAGCGGCGATCTTGGCCACGAATCCGAGTTGCCGGGTCAGCGGCTGCTTTGATTCTGTAGCCATCTTTTCAAGCAGTGGACCGGCTTGTTGTTGCTCTTCCGTCGAGAGCCGAGTCAGCACTCGCATCAAGTCGAAGGCGATTGTCTCGCCGCCGCTCGATGTGGCATCGAGACTGAGTAGCTGTTGCACGAGGAATTGCGCCGCGGAGACCTGGTTGGCCTCGGCCAGCGAGCGGAGGACTGACTCGCGGACTTCATCACGAACACCGGGCCGGAGCAGGAGCTCCTGTGCCACCGACCGATGACGAGTGATGTTTTCGGGAGTGGAGGCATCATGCGCGAGATCGCCCTCCAACTGGAGCAGCTCATCGGTGCTCATCGTCTGGAACAGGTAGCGTGTCCCGGCCGGGGTCTTCATTGCAATCGGACGCTTGGCTTCGACTGCCGACTTATAGATCGATTCGAGCGTCTTCAGCGTCTCTTGGCTGATGAACGCCACAGCCCGATCGGCGGGCTGCTCGGCAGCGATGAGGACCACTTCGATCGCTTCGGGTACTGTCAAGAAACTCGCTGTACGGACCGCTTCCACTCGCACACGCGGGTGCGGGTCGGCGGCTGCGGTGCGGAGCAGGTCGAGAGTGTCGGGGACGCGGTCCTGCCAGTAGCAAAGGACGCGGC
>JAYSVZ010000800.1:0-2991 GCA_043718305.1 Planctomycetota bacterium
CTTCCCGCGTCCGTGAGTTTGCCCCGAGCGTTTTCAATCGGCCCAAAGCCGATCGGCTTGCGGCAGTGCAAGCACGTTGCCATCAGCCATCCGGGACGATCGGCAACGGGTTCGCGACACCACTGGCTCGGGTCGAAATGAGCCGAGCAACTCGGCAGCGTCGATGCGACCAAAGAGGGCGACGTTCGGCCCGTTGATGAGCCCGGCCTCTTCGGTTCGGTCGATGCCCTCGGGAGCTTCGTGGGTAAGACGTTCGCGAATGCTCCAGCACCGCTCGCCGACTTTTCCCGATAACGACAAGGCTCATCTGGCATTCCGGGGAGGTTGAAGATCGACACGTTTTTGATCCCGAAGGGACAGCAGAAAGTAGCCGGGGGTCGCAGACCCCCGGAAAGAAGCGGTGCCGCATCGCATCCTGGAGGGATGCCAGAACGCCAGTTATCAAGGCTGCAGCTTTCTGGCATCCCTTCAGGATGCGGTCAGGGTTGGGATCGTTATCCGGTGGTGTCGCTGGCGCTCGACCACCGGCTAATTTCTCACATCCCTCCGGGATGAGATGAGGAATACGTCATCCTCTCAAAAGTCTCGATCTTCACAATCAAACGCAACTACGCCAGGGAACACGGGGAACCTCCGACGGTCCGCTCACTCGCTGAAACCGCCCTCCGCTTGGTAGGGTATCCCTTCCAGTCGCGCGGGACATGCCGCGTCACGGCGAGGAGAGAGGTCTCTACAGGATTCCGATTCATGGTTCGCTTGGTTCGTACCGCGCTTGTTGCACTCGCTTGGATCGTGTCTGTCGGACCGGTGGCCTTGCTGGCCCAGGGGACAACACCGGCCCAAGTGACCCCCGCTACCCCTCCAGCGAAAACGACTCCCACGGGGCCGCAGCTTCCGATCATCGTCGTGAACATTGCCAGCATCGATCGCGTGCTGACCGATGTCGACTATATGTTCAAGGTCGCTGAGCGGCCCGACATGATGGAATTGGTGGCGGGAGTGATCGCCAGCCAGATCGGCGATCTGAAGGGCATGAACCGGCAGAAGCCGTTCGGGGTGATGCTCTTTCTGGCTCCCGGATTGCCGCCGACGCCAACGCCGATTCTCTACGTGCCCGTCGATGGGATCGAGGATCTGATGAAGATCGTCGAACAGAGTCCCGTGAAGCCGAAAAAGGTCGAGGGCGATCCAAACCGTTACGAGTTGATCGGTCGTCGGGGGAATTTTCATTGCCTGTTGAAGAATGGCTATGCCTATCTGACCAATGAGAGCAACAAGGCGATGCTCGATTCCGAGCTCCCCGAGCCAGCGGCGATCGCCGAACCGATGGCCGCCAAGTACGACCTCGGTGTGGCCGTGATGGTCCGCAATATTCCACTCATTATTCGAAATGTGTTCCTGGTCTTCCTGCGGCAGAACATCGAGTCGCAACTCCAGCAACGTGATAACGAACCCGAGGCGGCGTACAAGCTGCGGCGGGCGAATGGGATCAGCACGGTCGAGTTCGTAGAGCAGGTGCTGACGCAAGTCGACCAGCTCCAATTGGGCATCGACGCGTCGCAGGAGCGGAAGAATGTCGAGATTGAGATTCTGATGGATGCGACGCCCGACAGTGAGATGGCCAAACTGGCGAAGGATCTGGCCGGGCGGAAATCGTATTTCTTTCCGCTCTTCGACGATGGAAAGCCGCTGACGGTCTCCGCCAGTTGGAAGATGGATAAACGCGAGCGGAAGGCCGCCATGGCAGTGGTGGATGCCATGAAATCGGGTGTGGAGAAGAGCCTGCTCGAACGCGAGGCCCCCGAAATCGGGCCCCTCTTCGACTCGATGCGCGCCACAGCCGAGCAGGGCGACATGGACTTCTGCGTCCAGTTTCAACCGGTCGGCGACCACCGCTTCGTGATCGTCGGCGGAGCTCGAATCCTCGGCGGTGAGTCTTTCGGTAAGGGGCTGGAGCAACTCTTGACGGCTGTCCAGGGGCGAGAAGAACTCGAAAAGGTCGAGATCAACGCCGCCTCGCACGCGAACATCAACTTTCACCGGCTGCTGGCGAAGAATGTTCCGGAGCAGGAGAAGCGGACCTATGGCGGGACGCCGAGTGTCTATCTGGGGGCGAGTCCGCAAACGGTCTGGTTCGCGGTCGGAGCCGACGAGGCGATGACCCAACTCAGAGCGTCGATCGACGCCACGGTGGCGGGCAATGCGAGCCAGCCCGGGGGCGGATCGGCCTACCCGTTTCAGATGATCCTGCACACCGCCCCGTGGCTGAACCTACCCGCTCTGAATGAGGATGAAGTCGGGCGGCAAGACTTCGCCAAGAAGGCCCTCACCACTGAATCAGACGCGGTCCGGATTTCCGTCCAACCGACCAACACCGGAACTCGATCGCGGTTCGTGGTGGATGAAGGGTTCGTCAAACTGATCGGAATGCTGCTGGCTCGACAGTACGACCAGAGCCAACTGTAAGGCGTTCAGCGATCAGTCAGCCGAATCGACCGAGGGACAGGCTTCCACTGGAAGCCTGTCCGCTTCTTGTATTAGTTAGGGCAGTTTCCGAACTGGTCTTCAGTGGCAGATATGGAACACGAATCCACGCTAATCAACACATCCGGAGCCGGATTTTGAGATGCTGCTCAATCATAAAGCTCTTCAGGATTCGTGAAGACTCAGTGAAGATTAGTGTTCCCCACTCCGAGTTGAGGGTGAATTTTCACGGAAGACCAATTCTGGAAATGCTTTAACTAACTACTATGCCTTGCCCTTCCACGCCTTCGTCTCTTCCGAGATCCCCCCGATGCACCAGTTTCAAGGTCTGATTGGCGTTGTTGTCCTGATCGGTTTGGCTTGGATACTCTCCGAGAATCGGCGGCGGATTAATTGGCGACCGGTGTTCATGGGGCTGGGTTTGCAGATCGTGTTCGCGCTGTTGATTCTGAAGACGCCATTCGGAGCTCCGGTGTTTCAGTGGTGTGGGGATCAGTTTGGAAAGCT
>JAYSVZ010000009.1:0-8827 GCA_043718305.1 Planctomycetota bacterium
CAGATCACCACCATCATTCCCGGTGCGGTGACACCCGGACAGCCGGCTACGATCTCTGTTCAAGGCGGCGGGCTGGATGGCGTAACGGGTCTTTGGTCCACCATCCCGGGCACATCGGCCCTGGCCCCCGGCGAGATGAATGGGAAGGAAGCGGCGAAGGTCGACTTTGCCTTGACCGTTCCTCCCGAGGCTCCGGTCGGAATCCACGCGGTCCGCGTCTACTCGCCGCGCGGGGTCAGTAACCTCAAGCTGTTCTGTGTGGACGACCTGCCGAGCGTGGCGGAGACTGCCGGGAACGGGACACTCAAGACGCCGCAGGAGATCACCATCCCCTGTGCCGTGGATGGATTCGTCGACAACCTGACCCGCGACTTCTTCAAGTTCAAGGCCGACAAGGGCCAGCTCATTACCCTCGAAGTTCTCGCCCGTCGACTCGGGTCGCCGCTCGATGCCAGCATCTACATCTACAAGGAGAACGGCACCGAGATCGCCTACAACGACGATGCCGAGGGGCTGAGTTCGGACCCGCAAATCGCTTTCCAGGCCCCCGCCACTGGAAACTACATCGTCGAGGTCCGCGACATTCGGTACGCCGGGAGCGGCATCCACCGCTACCGGCTGCGGATCGGGGACTTCCCGGCGGTGCAGATGGCCTTGCCGGTCGGATACCCACGCGGGCAGAAGACGCGAATCGACTTCGCGGGGATCAGTATCGAAGACGCTGCCCCGGCGTGGCTCGAAGCCGCAGCCGACGCGGTCCCGGGTTGGACGCTGGTGAACTCGAAACGGTCGGGTGGGAAGTCGACCGCCTTCGCGTATGCCGAACTGAGTGCGACTGGTGAAGTGGTCGACCACGAGCCGAATGACACGCTCGATCAGGCCCAGGCCCTGGTGCTCGGCCAGCAGATCAACGGACGCCTCGACAAGCCGAAAGACACCGACAAGTACCGCCTTGATGCCAAGGCTGGTCAAAGGTTCATCTTCACCGGCCTGACCCGGTCGCTCGCCGCTCCGACCGATTTGGTTCTCCGCATCCTGGATGCGACGGGGGGCCAGCTGGCGATGGCGGATGACGAGGGCAAAGCCGAAGGCCGATTGAACTACACGTTCCCGGCGGACGGGGTGTACTACTTCGAGGTCGGCGAACTCAACAAACGCGGCGGGAGCCAGTACGGCTACCGGATCGGCGTCGAGCCGTATCAAGCGGGGTTCAAGCTCTCGGCCAATGCCGACACGCTCAATGTTCCGGCGGGCGGCACGCTGGCCCTGACGGTCGCTGTGGCTCGTCTGGACTATGGCGGCGTGATTGACCTGCAATTGACCGGGTTGCCCGCCGGTCTGACCTCCGTCCCGACGCGGATCGGACCGGGCTTGGCTTCCACCGTAATGACCGTCACAGCGGCGAAAGAGGCCCCCGTTGGTGCCTTGTCGCACGTACAATTGGTGGGGAAGGCCAAGATCGGCGACCGTGATTTCGAAGCAACTTGTGATGTCGAGGACGCGCTCCGAGGCCAATGGAGCGGCACTCGTCTGATCCCCCCCACCGTGTCGCGAGCGATGGTTCTCGGCGTGGCTCCGGCAGGCAAGCTCACTCTCCGCACCGAACCCGCGGAGATCGTCTTCGGCAAGGAACTCAAGGCCACCGTCAAGGTGATCGCCGAACGGGGCGAGGGAATCGACGACCCCATCGTCCTCACGACGGAACCGGCAGCCAATGCCCTCCCCGGTGGAATCACGTTGGCCCTCAAGCCGATCGACAAGGGCCAGACCGAAGTCGTTCTCGAGTTCACCGCCAACGACCAAGCCCCGCTGGGACCATTCACCGTCGTCATCCTCGGGACGCATCCGAAAGCGAATTTCGTGGCCGCAGCCTATGCCCCCGGCATCGCTTACCGAACGGATGCTCCCTTCACCGTGGCCGTCGCTGGGGGAGCAAAACTCACCAAGGGGGCCCAACTCCCGGTCAAAGTGACCGTGACCCGCAACCCGGCCTACGCCGGTGAAATCAAGCTGACCCTCGACAAGGCGACCGCCGGACTGACGGCTGCCGAAGTCGTGATCCCGGCAGACAAATCGGAAGCGGACCTGATCCTCAGTGCCGCCGCCGACGCCGCCGTCGGTCCCGCAGCCGAACTGCGGGTGAATGCGATCTCCTCGGCAAATGCGAAGCTGACGGCGTCAGCTGCGATTGCGGGCGTGATCGTGGAGTGAAGACATGTTGGAGTCCAGCCTTCAGGCTGCGCTGTGCGTCCAGGAGCAGGCTCAAGCCTGAACTCCAACCTCGAAGAACCAACGGAGCGAATCATGCGACCAACGCACACCCCCGTAGGACGGGCTTTCCAGCCCGTCCCCGCTGTGGCAACGCACACTTCGAAAGGTGAGGTGGAGTACCAAACCGCTACCGCTGGTCGCCAGAGGGACGGGCTGGAAAGCCCGTCCTACATCCTGGCGGCATTCGCCTGGGTGTTGGGCCTGTCGAGCCTGCTTCCGGCCCAGGACACCGCCGTCCCCGAACGGCTCGAAGTCACCCCCCCGACCTTCACGCTGACCGGCCCGAGGGCCCAGCAGCAACTGGTCATCACCGGCCTCTATCGATCCCACGACCCGCGCGATGTCACGACCACCGTGACTGTCGAGTCCTCGAACCCGGCCATCGTGCGGATCGAGAATGGCCACGCCTACCCCGTCGCCGATGGCGAGGCCGATGTCACCGTCAAGATGGCCGACAAGGTCGCCACCGCCCACGTCACCGTCAAGCAGTTCGGCGTCTCGGACCCGATCAGCTTCAAGACCGAAACGCTGGCGGCCCTCACCAAGGCCGGTTGCAATGCCGGAGCCTGTCACGGCTCACCCTCGGGTAAGGGGGGATTCCGGCTCTCGCTACGGGGCTACGATTCGCCGCTCGATATCCTGACTCTCAAGACCGAAGCCTATGGCCGTCGCACCAACCCCATGCAGCCCGACGAATCGTTGCTCCTCAAAAAGCCGTTGATGCAAGTCGCTCACGGCGGGGGCCAGCGGGTCTATAAGGGCGACCCCGTGCATGTCGCGCTCCGCACCTGGATTGCCGAGGGTCTGCGGCTCGACCCGGCAGAAGAGCCGGACTTGCTGTCGATTGAGGTCTTCCCGAACAAGCGGGTCTTTCAACCAGCGGGCACCCGCCAGCAAGTCGTCGTGATGGGCACCTTCAGCGATGGAGCTGTCCGCGATGTGACCGCCCTGACCGTGTTTAGCTCCTCCTCGGAGAGCGTGGCCAAGGTCAGTGAGAAGGGCCTCGTCGAGAAGCAAGGGCGCGGCGAGACCGCCATCCTGGCCCGTTACCTCGACAAGATGTCGACGACGTTCCTGACCTTCCTCGACGATGTGCCGAACTTTGCCTGGAACAATTCCCCCGAGTTCAACTTCATTGATGGCAAGGTCAACGAGAAGCTCAAGCAACTGCTGATCCTCCCGTCCGATCTCTGCACGGACGAAGAATTCATCCGCCGGGCCACGCTCGATACGTGTGGTCGGCTCCCGACCATCGAAGAGTCACAAGCGTTCCTCAACGACCTGTCCGATGACAAACGCGGCCAGCTCGTCGAGAGCCTCATCGAGACCCCCGACCATGCGGCGTTCTGGACCCTCAAGTGGGCGGATGTGCTGCGAGCCAACACCGGCAAGCTGACCGCTCCGGGGGTCGCCAAGTTCGACCGCTGGATCTACGACGGCATCCTCCACGACCAGCCGATGGACCAGTTCGCTCGCGAACTCCTGACCGCCAACGGCAGCGTCTTCGAGAACCCCGCCGCCAGCTACTGGAAAGCCAGCCGCGACCCGACCGACGCCGTCGAGACGACCGCTCAGTTGTTTCTCGGCATCCGCATTCAGTGTGCGAAGTGCCACAACCACCCGTTTGAACGCTGGACGCAGGACAACTACTATGGCCTCGGGGCCGCCTTCGCCCGTGTCGGTCGCAAGCCGGGACAAACCGATAACGATGAGGTCATCTTCGTCGCGGCGGGCGGCGAAGTGACCCAGCCGCGGACCGGCAAGACGATGCCCGTGCATCTGCTGCTCAAGGGGGATGTGCAGGTTCCGAACGAGCAAGATCGCCGCGAAGTCTTTGCCGAGTGGCTCACCTCTGCCGAAAATCCGTTCTTCGCCAAGGCCGTCTCGAACCGCATCTGGGGCCACTTGATGGGACGCGGCATTGTCGAACCGGTCGATGACTTCCGCGACTCGAACCCCGCCTCGAACAGCAAGCTGCTGAATGAACTCGCTCAGCAGTTCGCCGAGCACAACTTCAGCCGCCGTTGGCTCATTAAGACGATCATGGCCAGCCACACCTACCAGCGCTCTTCACGGACCAACGACTTCAACAAGACCGATGAGATCTACGCCTCACACGCTGTGGTGCGGATGCTCGGAGCCGAGCAACTGCTCGACGCCATCAGCGACGTGACCGCCATGCCCGAGACCTTCGCCGGGGTTCCAGCTGGGACGCGGGCGACTCAGTTGCCCGAGCCACCGACCGACAACTACTTTCTGAAGGTCTTCGGCCAGCCGCAGCGCGAGATGGCCTGCGAGTGCGAACGCTCCAGCGAGTCGAACCTGTCGCAAGCCTTGCAAATGATCAACGGCCCGACCGTGCATAACAAGCTCCGGGCCGATGGCGGACGAGTGAACCAGATGATCGCCGCGATGAAGTCGGACGAGGAGATCATCACCACGCTCTACCTCGCCGCCGTGTCGCGCAACCCGAGTTCCGGCGAGATGCAGACCGCCAAGAACCACATCGCCAGCGTCCCGGCGGATCAAAGAAGACTGGCCCTGGAAGATATCGGCTGGGCCGTACTGAACTCGAAGGAGTTCTTGTTCCAGCATTGAGGTGTGCGGTCAGCGTTCAGATGTAGGGTGGGACAAGCTCGCTTCGAGCGCTGGCCCACCCTACGCAATGCTCCACCGCTAAATGGTGGGCCAGCGCCCAAAGCGGCGTGTCCCACCCGACGTGACCTCACGACAACCAATCCTCCATTCGCAAGCCGGGAATCCGGTTAAAGTCGCTTGTATTACGAGTCAGCAGGGTGGCGTCGTTGGCCAGGACGATACTGGCGATCTTCAAGTCCATGGTGCCGACGCGGATACCCGCTTGTTTCAAGGACTCGAACTCGTCCACGACGGCAGCATTCCAAGCGAGGATGTTCCATGTGGCGTGGAGTGGAAGAGTCGTTGAAAACGACTGTATCCGTCGATTTGGCGAAGCGGATTGTGGGTCCGACGAATCGCCGCCATCCAGCCGCGCATGTTCTCTTCGACGGTAATGATCGTCGTGGCGTAGGGTTCTGCCGCTGCGTCGAGCCTTTGCTTTAGCCGCTGTGCCGCAGCCGATGTCCCCCTCTGGTACTCGCTCACATGGTCGGTATCGAGGACGAGCATCAGGGTTCCTCGGCGTTGACTTGATCGCGGTACTCACGGCCCAATCGCGCGACATCCTCGAACTCCGGGTCGTCGGCAAACATGCCGAACGTTTCCGGCACGCTCCGCAGCGGACGAAGCGGCTTGATCGCTCGTCGCAGTTCGGCGACCTCACGCTCCAGCTCTTCCAACCTCTGCTCCAATTGCTGTTGCGTCATGGCGGGTCGCTCCCGAGAAATGGTGGATTCGAGTCAGGGCGGGGTGGGCCAGACATCCCAAGCGATGCCTGGGCCAACCCTCCGCTCAACCAGTGGAGTGTGACTTCGGAGAGATCACTCGTTGTGGTCAGATGATTCCGGAACACTTTGGAGTTCAAACCTTTCACCAGTAACCCATTTCAAACTCGTTTGATGTAACCGCAGCAGACGTGTTCCGATCAGAGGCTCGTCGAGCACCTGTGCCCGGATGACTCGGGGCTGGTCGTGCCAGAGAATGCAGACATCCACCGTCTCGAAATAGCTCACACGGCCATCCGCAGTCATCCCGCGTTGAATGTCGATGACGCTTAAATCGAGCTTTTGAACCCACTCTGGCGACAGAGACAAGAAGCCGGTGAATCCCGTATCGATCAGAAAGTCGATGGTTTCATCGCGATCTTTCTGGTGGCCGTGCCTGGCGATCAGGGGCACGATGGCTTGCCAGTCCTCATCGATATGCCCCGCGATCATCGTGGCGTTCCCACTCGACGAACGCGGAATGCCGCCGGGTATCCGATTCTCTCGACCAACATTTGAGCCGAGGGGCGACGCTGGTGGAGGCGATCACTGGCCTCGTGAGCTTCATCGGCCACTTCGTAGTCCTCGGACTCGACATCAATCGCCACGAACTGACCGCGATGCTGGGGTTCCAAAATCATGCGCAGCTGAGAGGCGTAGATCGCCTCGCCGCGTACACCGATCTCCTGGGGAGCCAATCTGAGAACTGACATCACGGGACTCCCTGGTCCATGGAATCGAAACACACCGGTGTGCCTCGGATGTTGCTTTGAGGCAGCAACCCCAAGCCCCGACCAGCCACACTCAGCATACAAAGCTCTCGTGCCTGCGTCACCCAGACGCTCAAAGCACCGCCTGGGGCACCACGCCGCCCAGCGTACCAACGGCGAGCTTGCAGATACCGCGACTGGCCGAGTGGTCGAAGATGACTTCTGCGGGCATAAGGGGACTACCGCTGCGACTTCAGTTCCGACCACGACACGCCCGTCGACGGGTTCGCTTCCCAGTCGGCGAAACGACGGTCCAACTCCTCGGCCCAACTGTCATCCAGCACCTCGCCCACTTCAGGACTCAGGCTGTCGAGCAATTCCTGAACGACTTTCGCACGCTCCCCTTCGGACAGCTTCAGGGCGTCTCGAACGATCGTCTCGCGTGGCGCGATCATGGTCAGGTCTCCTGGACGACAGTATCACTGGGCGGGTTCAGTCTATCAGAGGAACCGTGCCATGCCCAATGGGGCTTGCTTGAATTGGCAATCTGGCAAACTGGCAAACTCTTCGCAGCGACTCCCCGCCTTCGCGTGAGGTCTGTTGTCTCTCCAGATTTCCAGCGATGTCGGGTGGGACAAGCCGCTTTGAGGCGCTGGCCCACCACGTGCGACGTGATACCGCCAGAGGGTGGGCCAGCGCCCAAAGCGGCTTGTTCCACCTTACGTGACTGGAGTAAGTGGGATAGTCTTCCAGCCTGTCATGCTTCTTGGATCACGCAACCGCGTTCTGGCACGCGACTCCTGACAGGCTGGAAGCCTATCCCACTTCTTGAATCCTGGACTTCTCCACGAATCGCGGGGAAGTCCAAATAACTATTGCGAATAGTGTCATGAGTCTCTTGACGGCACTGACATCATTGATAGGATGTGTGTGTCAGTCAAGAACCTCACTGGAGTGCATGATGGAATCGAAGGACGATGCTTTTGCTGAACTGGACGCCATGAAGGCAGTGGCTACCGCTCTTGAAAAACTCAAACATGTTGACGCTCAAGGAAGAGTCCTGCGATGGGCTTGCGAGCGATATGGCGTCGTTGGAATCCATAAGGCACGCTCTCGCTCTGATGTTGGTTCTGCTGCTGAGTCGAAGCCAGAAGATCCAGGAGATCAACCGGAGTATGAAAGTGCAGCCGAACTTCTTGCACTTTCGGGGGCTAACACTGACACTGACAAAACTCTCGTTGTCGGCTATTGGTTTCAGCGAATCCAGAACCAAGAGGATCTGGAGTCGCAGACTCTGAACACAGAGTTGAAGCACTTGGGGCATGGCGTTGGGAACATTACTCGTGCGCTCGACAACCTAATGAAGCAGAGACCGCAACTTGTAATCCAGCTCCGCAAGGCTGGAATCAGCAAGCAGGCTCGCAAGAAGTACAAGATCACTCACGCTGGCATTTTGCGAGTTCAGCAGATGCTGAGCGGCAATCATCAACAACTGAATGAAGGCTGAACCAACCCATGAATGAAGGGCGAATAATGAATGACGGTCTGGTGATTCTTGGAACTGTGGCGCTCGTTGGCCTCGTTGCGATCGTGACTGTTGCACTCGTCTACGACCGAAGGTTGTGGCTGCGAGGCAGCGATTCGCACATTGAGGTGCAAACTGGCGAGAGTTGCAAACCTGCTGATGTTGCAGGGACGATGGATACACCGCCCCGATAAGAATCGATTAGAGCATTCCACTATTGCATGTGCGCTGAGAAGTAGAACGGACTCCCAGGTCCATTCCACCCGGACCTAGGGGTCCAAGCTACGAGGGCGCTCACTGAAGTGTGGAATGCTCTAGCGAGACGTACTGAGGTCTTGCACGACATCGGAGCGTCATGGCGTGAAACTCCGGGGGCTTACGCCGCCCGGCTCGCTTGCGCGATCACGGGTTCGCCATCCGGCTGAGGCTCGCCGTTAGTACAGCCCCAGCGCCTCGACCCAGTCGGTCATCACGCGGCGGCAGTCTTCGCGATTCACCGGGAGGGACAGGGGGCGGCCGCGGGTGTCGAGGATTAGGCCGACGAGACCGCCTCGGACTTCGCGCTCGATGGGTTGGCCGGGACCAGCGCCGAGGTCGAAGCCTCTCGCTGGTTTCGCGACGACGCGGGCGGTTTGGCCGAGGGGGAGCGGGTAGCGACGGAGTTCGCCGTAGACCAAAGCCCCCTTCTCGGTGAGGCCGGGAGCGGTGATCACGTACTCCAAACACAACTGGCCCGCCTTGCCAGTGCCGCGCGGAGCGATGACGGTGCCCAGGGCGATCAGGCAGTCGCGTTCGAACACCTCCAAGGCGGCGCGCGGATGCACGCTGGCCAGCACGCCCAGGTGCGGCATCATGAAGATGCTGTCCTTAGCGATCTCGGTGAACCCCTCCGGCTCGAAGGCGTCGATCATCATCAGGGC
>JAYSVZ010000081.1:0-2650 GCA_043718305.1 Planctomycetota bacterium
TGTCGCCTCGCTGGGGAGGGAGCTACGAGGAACTGCTCGCTTTCGCCCAAGAGGCGATGGCAACGCAGAGATACGACACGATTGTTCCCGGCACCTATCTCACGGTCGTCTTCGAAAACATGATGGGAGAGACGGGTGACCTGACGCGCTTGGCGAAGAATCCCGTGGTCGCTTCGACCGCCAAGCAGTTTGCCGATGCACTGTCCGCTGCGGTCGACAAGGGGGTGGACGCTCCGGCCAACAATTTGGTCGCTTGGGGCAATCTGGTCCGAGTCCTTGCAATGAGTGGAGACTTTGAGTCCGCTCGGGCAATCTACGTCAACCATGGGAAAGGGCAGTTGGGAACCAGCCCGCTGGGGTTCCAAGGACTCAAAGCATCGTATGTGCGGGGGCTGACTTTTGCGGCGACGGGAGCTGCCAAGGACGATGTCGCGGCATTCGAGGACATTCTCAATAATTCGCGGGAAGACGACTACGACCTCGAGGCGCTCAACGACATTCAAGGCGTCCTGGAGCAGACCCGGATCGACGATACCCAGCCCGAAGCCCAACCCTACTACAACGATGTGGAAGCCGTCGTGAAGCAGCTTCAAGCGTATCATTCGGATCAGTGGGTCGACCTAAAATTCGAACAGGGACTTCCCGGTTGGTACGCGCACGCCACTCACATGGACTTCAAGGAGAACGGTTTTTTCGAGGTGAAGAGTTCCGATGACTCTTGGGGAATTCAACTGACTCCGATGGCCCACTTCCGCCCGCCGTTTCTCTGCGAGGCCGAATTACCCGAGTTTGTCGAGGGGCAGGACGGAAAACGTCGACTGGCTTTGATCTATGGAGTCCCCAGCACCAAAGCCTTGTATTCCGATCAAAAAGCTCTCGCCCTGTTCATGCTGCCCCGCAGCAGTGGGGTGCAGATCCTGGATGGAAACGAACCGAAAAAGTACCAGCATATGGGCTGGGTCTTTCCCAAGGCTGAATCGCATCGCCTCCGCCTGATTGTCTGGCTGGACCGCGTGGAGTTGTATGTCGATGGGAAGTTTGTACACATGATGCCCATGGAGGAAGGGGCTCGGGGGGATCAGTTCACGATTGGCGAAGTCATGCCGGTTCAGGCGAGCAATCTCATGCAGGTGCGAAACGTTCGGATTCGCCGACTGAGGATGACGCCGCTCCCCTTAAACGGAGAGAATCAGCCCCAGATCGCCATCGATTATTATCGCAAGATGATCGAAATTGATCCGCAGTGTCCGACGTTTTGGTATCAGGCGGGATTCATGCACTTGAAAGCGGCCCAAAACGTCGAGGCCGTAGAATGTTTTTCCAAAGCCTTTGAACTCGACCCCAAGCTCAATTTGACCCGCCTGCGGTATGCCGAAGCTTTGGTGGCCGTCAAGCGGATTCCGGAAGCGGTGGAACAATACCAGATCGTGCTCAAGTCGGATGACACGAATGTGGAAGCGAACACGGAACTGGCGTTGATTTATGCGACTTCTCCCGACGACAAAATTCGGAATGGGAAGGAGTCACTGCGACTGGCGAGCATTGCCTGCGATCGAACCGACAGAAAGAACTGGCGTCCGCTGTGTGCTCTAGCGTTAGCTCACGCCGAATTGGGACAACTCGAAGATGCGAAGAAGTGCCTCACGGAATCGCTCGCGGTGGCACCGGAGGCCCCGAAGGAGTACCGCGACTACCTCTTCGGTGTTGAGAAGGAATTCCAGGCGGGAAAGCCGATTCGGATTCAAGATGAGGCCGATCGCGTGGAGTCAGTCCCAGCCAGTTCCGAGCCATCGCCGAAATAGAAGCGGTGTGGCTGGGCGTGACCGACCACGACTCCCCTGCGTGCATTCTTGTGGTGAGTCGTAAGGAATATTCCTCACGCGGGCTGAAGTGAGGCTTTCTTTGGTAGCCACGTTTCGCCAAAACGTGGGCGAATCACGCCGCAAACGGGGCTCCGGGGCAATTCAGTCCACGCGAGGAACAGAATCGAAAGAATGTCGTTCGTAGGCTGTTCCGGACAGGCTAAAGCCTGGACTCCAACTCCGATTCTTAACGTGGCAGAGGCAAGTACAACGTGCGTCTCGGACTCCCTTCATGCATCCCACATGGCCCTCATAGTGGTCGAGCAAAACAATCGATAGAGTAAGGTCTCCCTCCCCGTTCCAGCCTTTGGAAAACGATACGATGTCGACCTCTCTCGAAACGTCGGTCCGGGAACGTTACGCCGCCGCTGCCGAAGAGCGCGAGGTCGCGCTCTGCTGCCCCGTGAGTTACGACCCACAGTTCCTGGCCATGATCCCGCAAGAGATCTTGGAGAAGGACTACGGCTGCGGCGATCCGTCGAAGCATCTGCTGCCGGGCGATACGGTCCTCGACCTGGGCTCGGGGGGCGGAAAGATCTGTTATATCGCAGCCCAGATCGTCGGTTCCGCCGGACGCGTGATCGGCGTCGACTTCAACGAACCGATGCTGGAACTGGCCCGCAAGTACCAGCCGGTCATTGCCAAGCAACTCGGATTCTCGAACGTCGAGTTTCGCCGAGGGCGGATTCAAGACCTGCAACTCGACCTCGACTTGTTGGAACAGAAACTCGGCAGCCACCCCGTCCGCACGGCCCGCGACTGGCTGTCGATTGAGGAGACCATCGAGG
>JAYSVZ010000801.1:0-8958 GCA_043718305.1 Planctomycetota bacterium
TGGGCCGTGGCGAGCCTCATCATTGGAGGGGCCATGCTGCTCCCGGCGCTCAAGGTGGCGACCGCGATGCTGCTCGGTGAAACGCGCTATCGAGGAGACATCAATGGCCCGGAAGCGTGGGCACCGCTGATTTATGTGGCGACGTTTGCGTGTGTCTCGCTCCAGATCGCGATCGTGGTCGCCATTCACCAGGCGGGTGAAGAGGGGTGAGTACTCGGCGATTTAGTCGACTTCTTGATATCAGTCATTACAATATCATCAACAGGAGTTCGTGTTCTTCGAAACGGAGTTCATCATGAGTTACGGACGATACGGTTACGGCGGCTGGGCTCCGTATGTGCCCGCCGCGAAGAAGAAAGCCAATGCGGCCAAGAGTGCTTTGGCATTGGCCAAGAAGCAAGGCCGCCAAACCTCACCGGTCCTGATCGAGGGACGCAAGATCGCGACCACGTTCTGGGGGCTGTCGTGGTGCAGTAATTTGGAGGCGTATAGTGACTTCGCGAATCGCCTGCCGCGTGGTGCGACCTATGTCCGTAATGGATCGGTGGTCGATCTGGTCATTAAACCGCGACTCGTCGAGGCGCTCGTTGCTGGCTCCGAAACCTACACCATCAAGATCACGATCGAGGCCCTCCCCGCGTCCACCTGGAAGACCATCAAACAAGACTGCTCCGCGTCGATCGATTCGTTGCTCGACCTGTTGGCGGGGCGGTTCTCCGACGGTGTGATGCAGCGACTGACACGACAGAAAGACGGACTCTTTCCGTCTCCCCAACAGATCAAAATGAAGTGCAGTTGCCCCGACTTTTCGGACTGCTGCAAACATCTCGCCGCAGTCATGTATGGCATTGGCAGTCGTCTCGACAAGCAGCCGGAGTTGCTGTTTCTATTGCGCGGTGTCGACCACCAGGAACTCGTTTCGGCAGCCGTGGCCGACGGGAACCTGGACCGCGAACTCGCCGGTCAACAAGACCACTCCCTGGCGGGCGCGGATCTGGGGGCGATGTTTGGAATCGAACTGGAGACCAGTGCTCCGATTCAGAAGGCGAAAAAGCCCTCGCGAAAGTCGACTTCCTCCAGCCCCTTGAGCGTCCCGGCTCCGGCGAAGAAGGTGCCCCGGCAGAAGTCCGGGACAGTCAAGCTGCCCGCCGCCGTCAAGCTGGCCAGCCCAGCTCCGAAGAAGCCCGCTACAGCCAAGAAGACCACTCCGAAATCGGTGGCGGCTACGCCCCCCAAGACTCCCCGCGTGGCCTCCGTGGCCAAATCGACGGCCACAACGAAATCGGCCAAGACCGTGGTCCCTACAAAAGCGACAAAGGCCGTCGCAAAGCCCAAGTCCAAACCGAGCAAGCCCGCAGCTTCGAATCGGGCGAAGTCGTGACCGCCGTCTGAAGTGACGGCGGTCTCGGAATTCAATCTAGGGGTGCCACCCGGTCTCACTGCGCTGGCATCTCGCGCAAGTGGCGGGAATCAATGTACCCGTAGGATGGACCTTTCCAGGCCGTCCTTGAGAGGTTTTCACCGCTCGACGGGCTAGAAAGAGACGGCCTCGAAAGGCCGTCTTACGGGGAGACTATTTTCGCCCACCGGCCTACTCCACCAGCACTGCGGGCATCGCCAGCACGGCTCGTTCCTGTTGGACTTGGTCCAAGTGCAGCAGCGTTTGCAGCACCAGTTTCGTCCGCTGGGGATCAAGCCCTTCGAGCAATGGGAGAACTTGCTTCAGCAACGAGTCTCGGTCCATCCCCCGTTGAGAAATCCCGGCTGCGTCATTGCCGCCCGGAAGCTCCAGGTGCTTGTTCTCGTCCTTCTTCGGCGGGCCAGCGGCGAGATCGCCAAAGAGCGTCTCCAGCGGGTTCGTCGGACGCGGCATGACCTGCAATTCGTAGTCCTTGGTCTTCGCTTCGGAGGCTGCGAATTCGATGGCATCCTGGAGGGTGCCGATCTCGTCGATGAGTCCGATTTCGAGGGCTTGCTTCCCGGTGTAGACCCGACCACCGGCGATGTCATCGATCGGTTTTTTCAGGCGGTCACCGCGGCCAGCAGTCACATGCCCCTTGAAGACGCCGTAGATTTCGTCCATCCACGACTGCATCTGGGTTCGCTCACCGTCGGTGAACTTGCGACCGGCATAGAGCATGCCCGCCTTTTCACCGCGTTCGTTCCCTTGGAAGTTGATCCCGACGCGGCCCCACAGATTCTGCGTTCCGAGCTTGCCGCCGAGTACGCCGATCGACCCGGTGATTGTCGTGGCATCCGCGTAAATCTTCTGTGCATTACAGGCGACGTAGTAGCCGCCGCTGCCGGCCACGCTGCCCATCGAAACGATGAGCGGCTTCTTGGCTTTCACTTGATTCGCCGCCCGCAAGATCACATCGCTGGCCGTCGCGGAACCCCCAGGCGAGTCGACCCGTAGCACGACGGCCTTGATCTGTGGATCTTCGGCAGCCGCTTGCAAAGCCTTTCGCAGCGGCTCACTGTAAGCCCCGCTCGAACCGGTGAACGAGAGCGGTGAAGTCTCCGGATTGCCCAGGGAGATGCCCCCTTCGATATAGACGATCGCGATCTGGTCCTTCGTCGTGCGGCGAACCTGTGGGCCGTTCAGAATCTGCGCCCACAATTGGAGTATGGCGAACGGGTTATTCATATCGATCTGCATCCCCTTCGGCTTGCCGTAGTTCCGATCGAAGACCAGATTCGCGCCGTGTTCTTTCTTGAGATGAGTTTCCAGGGCCAACCGCTCCTCAGCGGCATCGATCAGGCCCGCCCTCACAGCGGACTCGGCCGAGTAAAGGCCGGTCTTGATCCACTCCTGGGCCTTCTCAGTCGGGACGTTCCGCCCCGTCGCGACCAACTCGACAACCCGCTCAAAGAGTCCATCGTAGAGCCACGTATACATCTCCTTCGCTTCGGGACTCGGCCCGCTGCGGGTGTATTGCTCGGCAGCACTCTTGTAGGCCCCACAGGTCAGAAAGTCGGGCTCGATGCCCAGCTTGTCGAACAGGCCACGGAGGTACATCTGCTCGCCGTAGATCCCGGTGATCCACAGATCGCCGGTCGGAACAACACTGATCCGGCTGGCCCCCACGACAAGCGAGTAACTCTTGGTGTCGAGGCTATCGGAGAATGCGTAGATCGTCTTGCCACCCGCTTTGACGCGGTCGAGAGCCTCTCGGATCTCCTCGACTTGCGAATAGTTCAGCTCGGGTGAGCTGAGCATCAGGACGACCGCTTGGACGGTCTCGTCAGACGCTGCCTTGTCGAGCCGGGCAATAAACGAGTGAAGGGACTCCAGCCCGACCGCTCCGAAGAGAGGATCATCCGGAATCGGGGTTTCGAGAAGCGTTCCCTTGATGCCGAACACCGCAGCCACCGGCGGCTTGGCTTCGACCTTTTTCTCGGGCTTGTCCTGTGCCATGGCAGGGGCCAGCGACAGACAACCAAGAACCAACAACAGTGTCCACTGACCAGCCAGTCGCCGCATGGGATGTCCCTCGAAGAGCGATCGAATACCGCCCTGTGAAACACACAAGGGGCCGAAAGCATTGTTGCCGATAGTGTAACGCTACGCTACGGGTCATTGATCAAGTCCAGTAGGAATCAATTTCGATCACCGGCGTTATTGCCGGTGGTAACTCACCCTTGAGGCGAGCGTCTGTTCGGCCAGGCCGATCAGAATCAGCCCCCACAAGATCCACCAGCGGACATCCTCGCCGGGCGATTCGCGGCGAATCCAGTCGAGGGCTCCCGGCGATTGAATCGTGAACTTGGTATCGCCCAACTGCTTCTTAAGTTGCTCGTCAGTCGCCAAGGCCAGTTGACTCTCCGAAACCGGTACGTTGTAGGCCAGCAGCGTGTCGCGCGACGACTGGTCTTGCAGGTACTTTCGCAGCCCGTAAACGCCGGGCGTCTCGGTCTCGCGGAACGTGAAGGTGGCCACAGCCGGGGATGCATTCGTGGTGCCGGTGGTGCTCGTTGCTCGGGTCGCCTTAATCTTGAGAACCCGCTCATCGGGTGTCGTGACTTCAATCTCTTCTCGAAACTCGGCGAGGTCGAGCGTCTCTTGGAGTGGCTCGCCGACAATCTTGCGGGGGAGCGACCGATCGCGACGGGCGAGGCGTTTGGCCATTTCGAGCTGGGCCACAACAAAGGTCGGGCTGGCATTTCCGCTGGCCCAGTTGTTCCAGACGAGTGGCGGCGGGGCGTCCGGGGGTAGGTCGGCCACAGCCAGCTTCTGGAGTGTCTCGGACAACGCGGTCGGCCCCGCTGAGGTCAGGCAGGCGATCACTCGTCCCTGGCCGAACTCGTGTTCGATCATCAGTGGCGACCCATCGCGCAAGCTGGCGATCACCTTGGCTCCATCGGCCAAGGGGCGGGCGCTGTCGACCGGGAAGAACGCGTTGATCGTCACGAAGTCAACCAGTGGGTTCTCCTGGCCCGCCAGCAGAGTGAAGATCGGATGGTCAGTGACCACCAGATCGGAGGTCTTCGAGCCGGGCTGGACCGGCAATAGCGAAGGGGAAACGCCCAAGGCCATCGGCATGAGCCCCTTTCCCTCGGCGTAAAGTTGCTGGTTGTAGAAGGCCCCGTTGATCGTTTCTCCGGCGAACCAGGCGAGGCCCCCGCCCTGCGTCACATAACGCTTCAGAGCATCGACCGCATCGGGCGGCATGTCGGCCACGTTCAACAGGTAGACCAGTGAATAGTCGTCCAACGCGCGCTTCCGCAGCCCGTCCGGCCCATCGATCGTCACGGCATAACCGGTCACTGCCTGATCCGCAGCGAGGGCATCGGCGACGTACTGGCCCTGGATGGCCCCGGCTGTCCCATCGATAATCAGAACGGGATTCGACAGCGGAACATCGATCGCCAGCCGCCGCGTATTGTCCGCCTCGAGGACATCGGGCCCGAGCGAGACCTCGACGCGGTGCAACCCACTACTGGGGAAGTCGACATCAAAGGGAACCGCGCGCGATTCGCCAGCGGGAATCGTGGGGATCGTTTCCCGACGGTTTAAGGCCTGCCCATCGATCGCCACGGAGAGCTTGGCCCCCGCCACTTCGCGTGTCCCCAAGTTCGCGATCGTCGCCCGCAGCGACACCGGCACCCCAACCGCCGCCGTCTCGACCGTGCCGGTGAGTTCGGTGACCGCCAGGTTTTCATGTTGCTCCGGGACAAGTCGGACAAGGTTGATGCTCACCCCCGCGCTGTCGCACGCCGTTAGCTCGGTCACCAGCGCATCATTGTCCTTCCAGTCGCTTTGCCGGAAGTCCGACAGAACATGGAGGACTTTCTCCGTGGCCTGATCACTCGACAGGCGGTTCTTCACGGCGACCACCGACTGCACCAAGTCGCCCGATTGAAAGGTACAAGTCAGATCCTGCAACTGGGCAGCGGCATCATCCAGCAACTGGGAGTCGACATCGCGTTCGGTCAGCCCCGATGTTGTTTCCGTCGGATTCGAGAGCAGGATCACCGTGATCCGTTGCGTTCCGGGGCGATCGGCTCCTTGGGCGATGATGTCGCGTAAGACTTTCTTGGCGGCGTCAAAGGCGTCTGACTCACCGACCTGATCGCGCATCGACCCGCTGTCGTCGAGCAGCACTACATGGTGCGTCTTGGCTCCTTGAAAGAGCGACAGATGCCGGGGATCGAGGATCAACCGCCCCAGCAAGGCCAGGATCAACAGCACCAGCAAGATTCGCGACAGCAGGAGCAAGAACTGCTCCAGGAGCACTCGGCGGCGGTTCTTCTGCTCACTGGCTAGGAGAAACTCCATCGCGGCAAACCGCACCGTCCGATACCGCAACCGATTGATCAGATGGATGATGATCGGAATCGAAACGAGCGCCAGCCCGGGCCAGAACAGAGCGGGATTCAGAAAGTGCTGGAGAATCCACGACGACACGGGGCGGACCTGATTGTGATGAGTAGGTGAAGACGCTCGCAGCCGATTGTAGCGGGTCAACCCGCCACGGGGAGGGGAGATCAACGCCGAACTTTGTCCGCCACATGGATCGCGTTTCCGTTTAATCCCGACGTGGGTTAAATTACGACCCGGCCGCTCAGGACGGCCTTCGGAACCTCATCCCATCGCCACATCAGGGAGCCACCAATGGACAACATGGTCTGCATCGTTCTGGGCGGCGGCAAAGGAACCCGTCTACTTCCACTCACGGGGGAACGGTCCAAGCCCGCTGTCCCCCTCGCTGGAAAGTACCGGCTGATCGATATCCCGATCTCGAACTGCATCAACAGCGGGATTCGCAAGATCTACCTATTGACGCAGTTCAACTCGGTGAGCCTCCACCGGCACATCCGCCAGACGTATAGCTTTGACCCGTTCAACGGTGGGTTCGTTGAGATCCTGGCTGCTCAGCAGACGAACGAAGGGACTGACTGGTATCAAGGCACTGCCGATGCGGTTCGCAAGCAGCTCCGCTACCTGAAACAGCCGGGCGTCGAGTATGTCCTGATCCTTTCCGGCGATCAGCTCTACCACATGGACTTCCGGCAGATGCTGGAGACCCACACGATGAACGGGGCCGATGTGACGATCGCGGGGCTGCCCGTGCCCCTGGAACAGACCGCCGGATTCGGCATCATGCGAGTCAACGATTCCGGGCGTGTCGAAGGGTTCCTCGAGAAACCCAAGACCGCCGCAGAGTTGAAGATGGTCCATACCGATTCGAAGTGGATCGATGCCCGCGGAATCCCCAGCAATGGGCGCGAGTACATTGCCAGCATGGGGATCTATCTCTTTAATCGAGACACGCTCGTCGATTTGCTCGAAAAGACCGACTACGAAGACTTCGGCAAGGAAGTCTTCCCGATGGCCATCCGCGCTCGCAAGGTGCAACTCCACCTGTTCGATGGGTACTGGGAAGACATCGGTACGATCAAGGCGTTCTACGATGCCAATCTGGCCCTCTCGGGGCCGACCCCCCCGTTCGCCCTCGATTTGGAGGGATCCCCGATTTACACCCGGCCCCGGTTTCTGCCACCCACCAGAATCGAAGGGGCCACCATCCTTCGCAGCATGATCGCCGATGGGTGCAACATCGATGCAGCCGCTGTCATCAAGAATAGTTCCATCGGACTGCGATCCAACATCGGAGCGAATGCCCAGATCAAGGACTCGGTCCTGATGGGGGCGGATTATTTCCGACACGATCTCCGTGCCAATCACATCGAGGGGCAGCCCTATCTAGGGATCGGAGCGGGCACGATCATCGAGCGGGCGATCGTCGATAAGAACTGTTCGATCGGGGCCAACTGCGTCATCAAGCTGCCGCCCGGTTTTCCCGAGAACGGGGAACGCGGCCCGCTGGTCGTTCGCGACGGGATTATCGTGGTGCCACGGCGGACGGTGTTGCCCGATGGGTGGAAGTTCTAGGGGGAAGCCTAGGGCCTAGGGCCTAGAGCCTAGAGCCAGAAGGGGAAGACAGGAAGCACGATTCCCCTCTGTCGATCAACCATCAACCTCCCTTCCCCCTGGCCCTAGGCCATCCGCCCTAGGCCCTAGGCTTCCCCCATGACTCTCGACGACATCAAGCAGTCGATCCCGCACCGCGACCCGTTTCTGTGGCTCGATGAAGTCACCGAGATTTCGGACACGCGGATCGTGGCCCACAAGCATCTGCCCGCTGACCTCGACCTCTTCCGAGGGCACTATCCGCATTTCCCGATCCTGCCGGGCGTGATCCAGTGCGAGGCTGCGTTCCAAGCCGCAGCCGTCCTCATCGCGCGAACGCTCCCGACCGGGACCAATCTGGCTCCGGTCGTCACGCGACTCAACAATGTCCAGTTCCGCTCAATGGTCCGTCCCAACCAAACGATCGAGATGGAGGTCGAGATCACCGAACGCCTGCAGAACACGTTCTACCTCAAGGGGAAGGTGACCTGCGAAGGCAAGGTGAGCTGCCGCTTGGAGTTCGCCTGTACGGCGACCGA
Source organism: Planctomycetota bacterium (assembly GCA_043718305.1). Taxonomy (GTDB): domain Bacteria; phylum Planctomycetota; class Planctomycetia; order Planctomycetales; family Planctomycetaceae; genus TH-plancto1. Next base: position 7,954 of record JAYSVZ010000801.1, read on the forward strand.
GATGCCTTAGAAGAAATCCGAAGCACGAAATCCGAAACTCGAAGTGCTTCTTCTGTTTCGAATTTCGTGCTTCAAATTTCAATTTTCCACCTCCTTCCTCCTTCCTCCTCCCCTCATGTCTGATAACGACGACCAAACACCCGACGCTCTCTACAAGGACCGCTGGACCGTTCCCGCCGACGGGGCCGACTCGTCGAATGATCCCGAGCCACCGCTGCCGCACGTCGAGCCGCCCTCAGCCGGATTCATCGTCCAGCTCTTCGTAGTCCCGGCGATCATCGTGATGGTCGTGATCGGGGTCTACTTGTTGTTTAGCCGTCTGGCCTCGGGCGAAGCGGACTGGCGGCAACTCGTGACCGATGTCCGCAGCGAGAACATCCACGTCCGCTGGCGATCGGCCCTCACCCTGGCCCAGGTTCTGCAAGATGATGCCCTGCGCCAGGAGCAGGGTCAGAAGCTGGCCATCAATCCCGAGGTCGCGACCGCCCTGACCGAGATGCTGGCGAACCTCCTCAAAAAGGCCAACCCCACCGAAGAAGAGGCCCAGCACACCGAGTTCATGCTCAAGGCTGTCGGTCTGCTCGATGTCCCCGCAACCACCTTGCCGCCCCTCCTCGCCGCCACGGAAGAGCCCCGTGATCGCGAACTTCGGAAGCAAGCCCTCAACTCCCTCGCCCAAGTCTGCGGACGCGCCTTTCAGCAGGGCCAACCGCTCACAAACGCCGATCTGGTCGCCCGCATCATTGCCATTTCAAAAGATTCCGAGCTGCTCTTTCGGCACCAGGCCACGTTCATCCTGGGAACGCTCACGACTCCGGACGCCCAGTCACGGCTGGGCGATCTCTTGGGCGATTCGGACCTGATGACGCGGGTGAATGCAGCGGTGGGATTCGCTCGCCAGAAGTCAACGCGCGGGCTGCCGGTGCTGGAAGCGCTGTTCGAGGATGCTGCGGAATGGGAACTCAGTCCCCAGTCGGGCGCGACCGACCAGGTGGTGGTCGAGCA